>JAQNCU010000001.1 GCA_029077775.1 Acidocella sp.
CGGCGCAAAAAACTTTTGCTATGCCGGTGCCGGGCTTCTGGAACCCCAATGGCCCAGATTAATAATGTTTTTTTGCTTCTTTTTGTTCACAAAAAGAAGCGCTTGCTGCCCGCAAAGAGTCATTCTTTAGGCCAGCTGGTATAACGCCTGGTTGCTCATGCCATGGACGGCACAGGCCATAGGCCAGACCGCCCTGTCGTAACCCGGGGCCTGGCGGACGGCCCCGGCGTTACGCATTCCAACCGCCGGTCAGGCCGCTTTGCGCTGGTCCAGCCTGTTGGCCCTGGCTTGCAGTTCCGCCCGCAGCGCGGTCAGCGCCGCACCTTCGCGGATCATCGGCGCGCAGAAATCGGCGTCCGCCGCCGGGCGGAAATCCGCATGCAGAACCATGACATCGGACACGCTCTCGAACATGTTGCGGCTGCCGGTGTTCAGATAGCTCTCTGCGGGCAAACCCTCGGCCAGCATCACGTCATGCGCATCCAGCTCGATATGATGATAGGTCACATGGGTCGTGGCGGTTTCCTGGATGATCGACACGCCATTCACCAGGCTCACCGCCTCGAACAAGCATCCATTCACGTACACGGCATGGTGCGGAGAGACCCGCAGGTCACGCTCTGGCAGCCCATCCTCAAAGGCCCCGGCGCGGATGCAAACCGGGCGGATAATCGCCGGGTCCGGATGGCGGGAGATGTCGATGCTGCGTTTGCCGGTCCAAACAATCTCGCGCATCGCGGGGCCGCCCTCACGCACCGTGATCACGCTCATGCCCACCGCGAGGTCTTCCACCTTCATCTCGCCTTCGCTGGTGAGAATATGCGTGCCCGCCGCGTAGCAGGGAATGGTGACAATCACCCCGTTTGCCCCGGCCGTTGTGGTCTTTGAATAAGAGGTCAGCCCGCCGCTGGCGGTGCTGAGTTTGGTTGCGAATGTTGAATGCTTCGTCGTATCGACAACCGTCAACGTGCCATTGGCCAAGGTTTCGGTGATCGTATCCCCGGTGGCGAAACTGATGTTCGTGCCGCCTACGACCAGCGTGTCGCCTGCCCCAAAATTGGTAATGGCCACATGTGCGTCGCTCCCCGCCAGATCGGTCACGCTGTTGGCGTTAAGGCCCCCGGCATTGAGGGAGAGTGTGCCCTGCGTGCCACCCAATGTGACCGTCCCGTCGTTGACGACGGTACCGATGGACTTAACGGAGCCTGTCACATCCCAGTTCGCGCCAGATGTCACGCTCAACGAACTGAACCCGAGATAACTTCCGGGGTTCGAGAGTGTACCCGTGCTGCCCGCAGTAATTTGCGAGAGTTCGAGTGTGCTGCCGGACCCAAAAGTTGCGAAGCCGCCACCGAGCGACTGCCCGGGGTCGAGAATGAGCGTGCCCTTATCGTTAGCGTAGATAGCTTCCGTCCCAGCCTGACCGAACTGGTTCGTACCAATCCCCCCGATCGTTCCGGCATTGGTAATCGTTAGATTGCCAGTGGACGTTGCCGTACTAACACCATCATATTCAATGACGGCATGTTGGATGTAACCGTCATTGACGATGTTGATAGTACCGACGACGGTAGTGCTGCCGTTGCCATGACGTGACATCGCGAAAGATGATTGGCCAGGAGTGTTAAGCAGGACACCATTGAGCCCGTTGGTGAATGTTTCGGAGTTGTTGATATCCGAGGATAAAGTTACGTCGCCCCCAAGCGCATTGCCTGGGTTCAAATTTTTGATGGTACCATTGTTAATAATGGTTGCCTGCACACCATACCGTACAGTAATCCCGTCGATGGGAACGTTAGTCGTTGCGCTGGCAGCCGTGCTGCCAGCGATAATCGTGCCGGAATTCTCTATGAAGGCCGTCGCGGCGGAACTGGAGGTCGTGGTGCCGCTCGAGACGTTTTGGTTTGATATTTCGATACCGTATTTCCCGGCCGTGATCGTACCGGAATTTAGAACATACGCGCCCGTCGCCGCCGTGCCGGAATAGGTGGGGCTGGCGAGCATCTCAATCCCGATACCCGTGACAGTCCCGTTCGCCGTGATCAAACCATTATTGATTATGTTCGGCGCGAAGCTGGATGTACCTGTCCCCACCACGCCGATCGTGTTGCTGACCGTAATCGTGTTGCCAGACGCCAGCGTGTAATAATTCGGCGGCGCATCGTTGGTGGTGGTCAGCGTCTTGGTGCTGGTAATGGTCGTTCCGGTCATGAGAGCCTCAATGTTTTAAGGTCGAAATGACCTATTTAGCTTTCGGTTACCACAATCTTCCGTTGCGATAAAGATATAAAGTACAGCGTGCATCACATTTTCATGAGGTATTTGGGCCGTGGCGACGGTTTGTCGGTTTTTCCACCCCCCAATTCAGCGGCGCCATTTGTTCGGCACCCCGGAGGCATTTATGGGGATCACGCCATCCGCGCCCACGGCCCGTTGCCCGCGCCACCCGGATATTTGTAAACACGCCATGTTCATGCTACCATCTTACCTGAAAGTAGGATAATTTTCTTCATGATTCCAATGGCTTATCGTTTTGCCCACGACTCATCGTGCCGGGTGCCGTCTGCTAAACCGGCATTGGCGCAGACCAGCCCTGCATGAGCGACACAACAGACGAGCCGCGCGAGCCAGAGGCGTCTGGGCCGCGCGGGATGGAGCCTGTCTCCATCGAGCATGAGATGCGTAAATCCTATCTGGATTACGCGATGTCGGTCATTGTCAGCCGCGCTTTGCCTGATGCGCGGGACGGGCTGAAGCCCGTTCACCGGCGGATTCTCTACGCCATGAACGAATCCGGCAACACGCCGGACAAGCCCTACCGTAAATCCGCGCGCATGACCGGGGATGTCATGGGCACCTACCACCCGCACGGGGACAGCGCGATCTACCTCGCCGCCGTGCGCATGGCGCAGGATTTCTCGATGCGCCTGCCGTTGATCGACGGGCAAGGCAATTTTGGCTCGGTCGATGGCGATATGCCCGCCGCAATGCGTTACACGGAAATGCGCCTCGCCGCTTCGGCCATGCTCCTGCTCGCCGATATCGACAAGGATACGGTCGATTTCCAGCCCAATTACGATGAGAGCGAGACCGAGCCCACCGTTCTGCCCGCGTCTTTCCCCAATCTGCTGATCAACGGGTCGAACGGCATCGCGGTCGGCATGGCCACCAACATCCCGCCGCATAACCCGTCTGAGATCATGGACGCCACCCTGGCGCTGATCGAGACCCCGGATATTTCGCTCGAAGATCTCATGAAAATCATCCCCGGCCCGGATTTCCCCACCGCAGGGATCATCCTTGGCCGTTCAGGCATACGCTCGGCGTTCGAGACCGGGCGTGGCTCCATCACCATCCGCGCCCGCGCCACCATCGAGCAGATCAGGAAAGACCGTGATGCCATCGTGGTGACGGAAATCCCCTATCAGGTGAATAAGAGCACCCTGCTGGAGCGTATCGCCGAGCTGGTCCGCGCCAAGGAGGTCGAGGGCATCGCCGATCTGCGCGATGAGAGCGACCGGGAGGGGATGCGCATCGTCATCGAGCTGAAGCGGGATGCCACGGGAGAGGTGGTGTTAAACCAGCTTTACCGCTTCACCAATCTGCAAACCAGTTTTGGCATCAACATGCTGGCGCTGGATAATGGCCGCCCCCGCCAGATGGGGCTGAGGGAATTGCTCACCTGCTTCATCACCTTCCGCGAGGAGGTGATCCTGCGCCGTGCCCGGTTTGAGCTGACCAAGGCCCGGGATCGTGCGCATCTGCTCATCGGCCTTGCCACCGCCGTGGCGAATATCGATGACGTGATCAGGATCATTCGCGGCAGCCCGGATTCCAACGCGGCCCGCCTCGCGCTCATGGCGCGGGACTGGCCAGCCGAGGATGTCGCCCCGCTGCTGGCGCTGATCGACGATGTCGGCAACGAGATTTCGGCGCAGAACATGATGCGCCTGACCGATGCCCAGGCCCGCGGCATCCTGGAACTGCGCCTGGCCCGGCTCACCGGGCTGGAGCGTGATAAAATCCAGGCGGAACTGACCGAGGTCGCGGAGAAAATCCGGGAATTGCTGGAGATCATCGGCTCGCGGATTCGCCGGTTGGAGGTTATGCGCGCTGAATTGCTGGCCGCGCGCCTAAAAATCGCGAGCCC
The DNA here is from genome assembly GCA_029077775.1 of Acidocella sp. Taxonomy (GTDB): domain Bacteria; phylum Pseudomonadota; class Alphaproteobacteria; order Acetobacterales; family Acetobacteraceae; genus Acidocella. The sequence continues at coordinate 4,151 of JAQNCU010000001.1, forward strand.
GCGCAAATCCAGCATCGAGGACCTCGATACCGACCAGGATGATGAAAGCCTGATCGAGCCCGGGCAGATGGTTGTCACCCTCACGCGGGACGGGTTTATCAAACGCACCTCGCTGGAGACCTTCCGCGCGCAAAATCGCGGCGGGCGCGGGCGCTCGGCCACCTCCACCCGTGGGGATGACGTGGTCACGCGCAGCTTCAACGCCCATACCCACCAGTTCGTGCTGTTTTTCTCCTCGGGCGGCATCGCCTTCCGTGAGAAGGTTTGGCGGCTGCCAGAGGCGACCACCACCGCCAAGGGCCGGGCGCTGGTCAATCTGCTGCCCGAACTGAGCAAGGACGAGATCACCGCCGTGCTGCCGCTGCCGCAGGATGAGAGCCTGTGGGAAAATCTGCATCTGGTGTTCGCCACCGCCAGCGGCGGCGTGCGCCGGAATAAATTGGCGGATTTCCGCAATGTCCGCGCCTCTGGCCTCATCGCCATGAAGCTAGATGACGGCGACCGCCTGATCGGCGTCGCCACCTGCCGGGACGGCGATGACGTGTTTCTGGCAACAAGGCTCGGCCGCTGCATCCGCTTTCAGATCACCGATGATAATCTACGGGTGTTCTCGGGCCGGGATTCCGCGGGCGTGCGCGGTATCCGGCTTGGCGCGGGGGACCAGGTTATCAGCCTGTCGGTGCTCCGCCATGTCGAGGCGAACGCCGATGAGCGCGCCGCTTACCTGAAACACGCCGCCCAGCTGCGCCGCCTGGGTGAGGATGACGCCGAACCCGTGGAGACCGAAGAAGCCGTGGCGGACATTGCCCTGTCCGATGAACGGATCCGCGAACTGGCCGATGCCGAGGAGATTTTGTTGACCGTGACCGATTCCGGGTTCGGCAAACGCTCCTCGGCGTATGAATACCGGGTCACCGGGCGGGGCGGGCAGGGGATTGTGAACATCACCCTGAATGCCCGGCGCAATGGACTCGCCGTGGCCGCCAGCTTCCAGGTGCGCGGCGGCGACGACGTGATGCTGGTCACCGATGGCGGCCGTCTGATCCGCGTGCCTGTCGATCAGGTGAGGATCACCGGGCGCTCTGTCATGGGCGTGACCCTGTTCCGCCTGGATGATGACGAGCGCGTGACCAGCGTGTTCCCCGTGCTTGAACAAGAACCCTTGCCTGAAAAAGAGCCCGAACAGGGCCAGGAGGACAATAATGCCTGAGCCGCGTATCGGGCTTTATCCCGGGACCTTCGACCCGATCACCAACGGCCATGTGGATATCATCGCGCGCGCCGCCCGGCTGGTGGATCATTTGGTCATCGGTGTGGCGATGAACGCCGGTAAAGGGCCGATTTTCTCGTTGGAGGAGCGCACAGCCCTGGTCCAGGCGGAAATTGTTGGCATCGCGGCGCGCACCGGCACCGCCATCACGGTCCAGCCCTTCGCCAGCCTGCTCATCGCCTTCGCGCGTGAACTCGGCGCGAACATGATCGTGCGCGGCCTGCGCGCGGTCTCAGATTTCGATTACGAGTTCCAGATGGCGGGAATGAATTACCGGCTGGACCCGGAGATCGAAACGGTGTTCTTGATGGCGAGCGAGCATCACCAGTTCATCTCCTCGCGCTTCGTTAAGGATATCGCGGCCCTTGGCGGGGATATCTCCTCCTTCGTGCCGAAGCACACTCTGGAAAAAACCTTGGCTAAACTAAGGACATGACCATGCTGAAACGCCGCTTTTTCAACGCCGCAGCCGCGGTAACGCCTTTTTTGACGGGAAGCCTGATGACCGAGACCGCCGAAGCCGCCGATGTTTCAAACACTGTTTTGATGGAGCTGAAATACGGCACCGTGACCATTATGTTGCGCCCAGACCTTGCCCCGCTCGCCGCTGAGCGTATCCGCGTGCTGACCGCCGAGGGTTTCTACAATGGTTGCAAATTCTTCCGGGTCATCCCGGGCTTTGTGGCGCAAACGGGGGACCCCACAAATACCGGGATGCACGGCTCCAGCCTGCCCAACCTGCCCGCGGAATTCACCAATGATGCCAGCTTTCTCACCGGCACGGTGGGCATGGCGCGCACCAACGACCCGAATTCAGCCAACAGCCAGTTTTATATCTGCCTCGCCCCCGCCACTTTCCTCGACGGCAATTACACCATCGTCGGCCAGGTTACGGCGGGAATGGATGCGGTGCTGAAAATCAAACCCGGCGTGGGCCAAAGCGGTTCGGTCACCGACCCGGATGCGATTATCAAAATGACCATGGCGGTATAATATCAGCTGGCCTGAAGAATGACTCTCGGCGGGCAGCAAGCGCTTCTTTTTGTGAACAAAAAAAAGCAAAAAAACATTATTAATCTGGTCCATTGGGGTTCCAGAAGCCCGGCACCGGCGTAACAGAAGTTTTTTGCGCCGCTTTTTTTCAAAAAAGCGGCTGCTTCCTTGGATGTGTCACTGTCTTCGCGGATTGGTATAACACGCCGCCGCGCTCTCTTGACGAACCGGGGGTAAATCTGGTTCACACCGCAGCAACGTGAGAGCCTGTAGCTCAGTGGTAGAGCATTCGACTTTTAATCGAATGGCCGTGGGTTCGACCCCCACCGGGCTCACCATTTTTTTAAGATACAGCCTCTTTTTGCCCCTCAACCGGCACTTGCGCGATCACGGCGGCGGCCAGCAAGGCGCGCACCTGGTCTGATTCGTGGGCCGCCCTGCGAATGTTGAGGTTGGGTTCATCGATCGTCGCCATCAGGGTCTCATAGGCCCGGCCGAGCGCGGTTTTGCCCAGTCCGTTCCTAGTGATGAAGCGGGTGAGCGACAACCTGCTGCCACGGCGTAACTGGCCGACCAGCGAGGCTTCCAGCGGCAAAAACAGAAAAACCCGGACCCACAAAACATGGAGCGCATAAGCGCCAAGCATGGTCCGTGGCGTGCCAGGGGGCGGAATGACGTTACCCCCCTTAAGCCATGCTTCAAGTTTGGGCTGCGGCATCGGCCTCGCGATCCCGAAGCCCTGGGCGATCGGCGCCCGCAATATCTGCAGCGCATCAAGCATATCGGGCGTTTCGACACCTTCAACACACAGGCTGAGGCCGAGCGACCCGGCCATTGTGATATACCCGGCCAGAAATACCAGATCATTGGGCATCCGCATGACATCGGCCAAAAACCGCCGGTCGACCTTGATATGGCTGATCGGCAGGGTTTGAACGCGTTTCAGGGTCGAGAATTCGATCCCGAGATCGTCGAGCGCCACTGAAACACCAATGTCGCGCAGGGCATTCATGCGTGCCACCGCAATTTCCGTATTCGGAAATTCATGGCTTTCCAGAAGCTCAACCACCAGCCTTTCCGGCGCAATGCCTGATCCGGCAAGGGCCTCGCTGATCATCCCCGGCACCGCCCCGCGCGCCAGCACTTCCGCATCGACATTTATTGTCAGCCCAATTCCCGGTGACAATTGGGTTATCGCACGCAAACAAATAATGCCTCGCCGCAACACGCTGGCCAGCAACGCCTCACGCTCCGTGGCGGTGAAATCCGGCAGAAACGCCCCCGGTGGGATCAACTGGTCGCCATCACGCAGGCGCACCAGTGCCTCGACCGCGATCACCCGGCGGCTACCAAGCGAGATCAAAGGCTGGAAATGGACCTCAACCTCGTCGCGGCCGAGCAGATCACGATGATGCGTCTGGGTGGGCGATACGCCGGTCATCGCTTGATAGACCGCCCAATTATGCGGTCTCGATGTTTTTGTCGCCTTGGCGCGATACAATGCCATATCCGCATGACGGATCATGGTATCAGCGCTTGTCGGGTCGGCGGGGAATAATGTGAAGCCAAGGCTGGCCGACATCACGATGTCGTGGCCATTACCCAGCGCGATCGGCTGCCGGATCACCTCATCCAGGCGGGCACAAAAACCGGAGACCTGGGCGGGGGATTCCATGGCCTCGATAATCAGGGCGAATTCATCACCACCCAGCCGGGCCACGAAATCAACCTCGCGCAGCGTGGCACGGATGCGCGCGGCCAGAACCCGCAACACCAGATCGCCGGTCGGGTGGCCAAAGCGATCATTCACCGGCTTGAAATTATCGAGATCGAGGATTCCGATGCCGATGGCCAGGTTATGGCGGGCGGCATGGGCGAGGGAAACGGGCAGCATCTCCTCAAAAGCCAGCCGGTTCGGCAACTCGGTGAGCTTGTCGTGCCGGGCCATCCGGCTTTGGGTTTCACGCTCGGCGCGTAAAGCGGTTTTTAGGTCGATCTCATCCAGCGCCCGGCCAATATTACTTGCCAACTGGCTGATAAGCCGCTGGGTTTCGGCGTCGATCACACTCGAATCGCCGGAGACGAGGAAAAGCACGGCGAATATTGTACCCGCGCGGCGGATGGGGGCGGCGGCGGCGGCTTTCCAGTCCGACCACGCGGCGATCTGGCGCGATGGCAAGGGCCTGTGCTGTACACCGTAATGCTCGGCGGTGATCATCCGGCCTTCCTGCCAGGCTTGCGTGCCCAACATTTTGGCGGGCCCGGTCGTGTCCAGCGGCTGGCGCAGCTTGCGAATGCTGGCGGCATCGCGCCCGGCGGCGATCGTGTAACAAAAGAACCCGTCATCATCGCCCCACCCGATGGCGGCCGAGATGAACAATCCAGTCTCGCTCAGCCGCTTGCAGATGGTGCGCAGCATCTTCGTCTCGTTGGCCGCATCGAGCAGGACCTCGAACCCGACGAACAATGTTTCGAGCAGTCGTTTGGTGCGCTGCAGCGCCTCTTCATTGAGCCGGGTTTCAATCGCGGTGCCCATCACCACACCGAAATCGGTCAGGAATTTGATCGGCCAATGCGTTTCAAAATAATCCGGTGTTCGTGAATAAAGTGTGAGCACCCGGTGAACCCCGCCACCGCCGACCAGCGGAATGGCGGCGGAGACCCGAAAACCCAACCGTTGCCAATCCTCCCGCCACGGGGTGAGTGACTCATCGTCACCAATATCCGATGAGATCTGAGCACTGCCCGAGCGCCAGGCGCGACCAGCGGGCGAGTGCGAGCGTGGGCCAGACTGCACATTGACCAGGGCCGCAGGGTCGTGAATTGCCGCGAGGTCCGGGGCGATGAAAACCTCGGGGCAGAGCTGCCCGTCTCTATCCGGCCGGCCGATCCAGGCGGCGTCGATCCCGTCTATCATCATCAGCTTGTCCAGTAACCCGGACATAAAAAATGCGGGCGTGGATGGCGTCACCATAAGCTGGTCGATCCCCGGAAGTGACCGCCAGGGGCTCAGATCCAAGGTATCAGGCATTCTGGCCTGAGATCCGAAGGCGGCTCCCCGCCGCCATAGCCGTGAACGCAATACGCCATTTTTTTGATTTCTTTGCGCGCCTCACGCCAACCTGAACAATCTTCAAACAGAATGTTATCATAAATCGTCACCACACTGATAGAAACAAATGACTATTAATTAACGTCAGCGCAAATTTATAAATATTTGGAAAAAATTTTAAGCCTTTGTTCACCGACGTATGACCAAATTCAGGTAGGTCTTGGCGGCATTCGCGGTCAACGGCCCTGAACAGATGAACGAGGAAAAAAAATGCTAAACCGTATGAAGGGACCCTTCCCCGCACCCACAAAACAGCTACCACCGCCGCCCTGAGGGCCTCCCGGGCTTGCGCGGCGCCAAACGGTCAGCACGCAAATCTGAATGCTCAGGGGTTACGGGATTCTCAAAAATTCGTTACCTCGGAGTTATATACCTGCCAAACCGGCACTTTATTCTAGTACTTTATAACCATCGTATGCTAACAATTATGGCTGGAATTTAACGCGCGGCCCCTGAAGCTGGTCGTTCTTAATGCCTATCTCAGTCTCAGACAGCCAACAAGCTGTTAAAATCCAAAGGGCGGATCGGCTTCCTATGCTGCAAGGTCTGCGGCGTGTTTATTGGTTTGGTTACCAAAGCCACCGCGCGGTGCGCAATGGCATTGGCGGCTGCGGGAGGCGGATGTGACGGCACGGATATTGGTGGTCGATGATATCGCGGCGAATGCGCGCCTGCTGGAAGCGCGGCTTTCGACCGAGTATTACGAGGTGAAAACCGTCCATGACAGCCGAAATGTCATCGCCATCGCACGCAACTGGCAGCCCGATGCCGTGTTGCTGGATGTGATGATGCCCGAAATCGACGGTTACGAGGTTTGTCGCCGGCTGAAGGCGGAGGCCGCCACGGCGCATATCCCCGTGATCATGGTCACCGCCCTGCGCGAACCGCCAGACCGCCGCCAGGGGTTGTTCAGCGGCGCGGATGAATTTCTCTCAAAACCTGTTGAGCATGAAATCCTGCTGGCCCGCCTGCGCGGTGTCATCCGCATGAAGCGAGTGATGGATGAATGGCGCGCCCGTGACGCAGCCACGGCTGCACTCGGGCTACGCGCCAGCCAGTCGCTCGACGAACATCCCGCGCCCGCCATAACCCTGATCGTTGATGACCTGCTCATCCGCGCCCACCGGTTGCAAGACGTGCTCGCCCGCCAGGACATTAAATCCATCCTCGTTCAGCACGAGGCCGAAGCGATGGCCGCATTGGAGGGGCAGGATTTCGACCTGATCACCGTCAGCCTGTCTCTGACGTTGAGCGACCCGCTGCGGCTGGTGGCAAAATTCCAGTCCAACGCCAGCACCCGCGAGACGCCCTTATTGCTCATCGCCGAGCATGACCAGCGTGACCTTGTCATCGGCGGCCTCAACCTGGGGGCGACTGATTGCGTGATGCTGCCGCTCGATGAAAGCGAGTTCCTTTTGCGCTCGCATGGCCATATACGGCGCAAAAAATACCAGGACAGCCTGCGCAATGATGTCAGCAACGCCCTGTCGCTCGCGGTGATCGACCCGCTCACCCAATTATTCAACCGCCGGTATTTGACCAGCTATCTGGACAGGCTCTGCGCGGAAATCCCCAGCCGGAATTTTGCCATGCTGGTTATCGACATCGACCATTTTAAGATGATCAATGACCGGCTGGGCCATCCGGTGGGCGACCGCGTGCTTTGCAGCGTGGCCGAAATATTAAGGGCAAATCTGCGCAAATCAGACCTCATCTCGCGTTATGGCGGCGAGGAGTTCGTGGCCGTCATCGGCGCCATGGCAGATGATGAACGCGCATTGAAGGTGGCGGAAAAACTGCGTCAGGCGATTGAGGATATGACCTTCATGGCCGATATCCGCATCACCACGAGCATTGGCGTCTCGGTTTATGACGGTGGCATCTCGGCTGCCGCGCTGATCGAGCAGGCCGACGCCGCCTTATACGACGCCAAGCGCACCGGGCGGAATAAAGTGATGCTCTACACGCCCAAATGTGGTGATGAGAACGAGCTGTGGAGCGTTGCGGGGTCATGAACGGTTCCATCCGCTCGGCCTATGCCTGCGATGTCAATGCGCTGGCGGCGGTTAAATCCTGTGCGGCGCAGATCGACATGGCAGCACCGGATCTGCTGGTCGCCTTTGTCGGTGGCAAACACATCCCCGCCGCGGCACTCGCCGCCATTCAGTCGCTTTTCGGTGACACGCCACTGGCTGGCGGCGCCGCCGCCGGGGTCATCGCCGCTTCGGGTTTTGGCTATACCGGCTTTGAAATCGGCCTGATCGCCTTCAAGGGCGCCGCCGTAACCCCCCTGGTGCTGACCAACCATAATCTGCTGGCTGGCGAAACCCAGGCGGGGCATGAACTGGGCGCCAGGGTGCGCGCCTGCACAGATGATGGCGCGGTGGTGTTTCTGCTGTTCGACAGTGTGGCAAGCTCCCCGCCACTGCGGATGCACCCGGCCAGCCAGATCGTCGAGGGCTTCAATGCCGGCCTTAACGGCCGCACACTGCATCTGGTCGGCGGCGGCCTGCTGGTGGATATCAACCTTTCGGATGCCTGGATTTTCGCGGCCGGAGAGGTCCGCAAACACGCCGTCACCGCCTTGGTCTTTCCCGCTGGCTTGCGGGCGGACACTGTGATTTTCCATGGCTGCCGCCCGGTCAGCAGTTTTCTTGACATCACGCGGATCGAGGGTGCCGAGGTTCTGGAACTGAACAACGAGCCCGCGCTCACCGTGGTTGAGCGGATGCTGGGGCTGGAGCTTGGCACCACAAGCGGCCAGCAGCTCTCGCTGGTGGCAACTCTGGGCCAGAAACAGGGCAACCCGTTCGCCCCCTATAACGAGAATAATTACGTCAACCGGCTGATTTTGCAGGCTGACCCCCTGCGGGGCTCGCTCACCTTGTTCGAACCTGATTTCGCGGTTGGCGACCGGGTGCAGATCATGAGCCGCGATAACACGCTCATGCTCGAATCGGTCGAGCGCGGTGTCAGCGATCTCGTCCGCCGCATTGAGGGGGCCGATTGCCTGCTCGGGCTGTATGTTGATTGCGCCGGACGCGCCAGCGTGATGACCGGTGCGGAGACCGAAGAGGCGGATCTGCTGTGCCGCAATTTTAAACCCTCCTTCCCCTTCATGGGGTTTTATTCAGGCGTGGAGATCGCGCCCTTCGGCGGGCACTATAGCCGGCCACTGGACTGGACCGGCGTTCTGACTGTTTTGCACAGCCATACATGAACAGCGAGACGGCCGACCGGGCCGAACAACTCGAACTTGAGCTGCAATTCTACCGCGATGAATACAATGAAATCGGCGCGCGCCTGCTGCGCCTGCAGGAACAACAAAGCCGCGTCTCCCGCGAGGCGCGGCGCAGCAAAATCGTCGCACGGCTGATCCGCGATGCCTATCAGGTGGTCAACCAGGATATCGCACCAGGGCAGATCGGCGACACCGTTCTGGTGATGCTGCTGGATACGTCCTTCTGTGACCGCGCTGCTTTTTTGAAGGAAGACCCTGCGGCGCCGGGCGTTTTCACGGTCGAACATATCATCGGCGCCCCTCGCCCGGAGCCTCTGACCTTGGGCAGCGTGCCGGAGTTTCTGTTCACCGCTTCCGGCAAACCAGCGCCACCGCCCGCCGCCTTGCTGGGTGAGGCAATCGGGTTGAATTTCATCCTGTGGGCCTACGACCCGGGCAGTGGCCGCGCGCTGCTCCTCGGCAACCAGTTGGAGGGCAATATCCGCCGCCCGTTTGAGGCTGGAGACGAAGAATTCGTAAGCGTGGCGCTCGCGGTTTACATCGACGTATTGCTGCGCAAACAGGCCGAACTCACGCTGCAACGCGCCCGGCAAACGGCCGAGGACGCCAATAATTCCCGGGCGCGCTTCCTCGCCAATCTCAGCCACGAACTGCGCACGCCGTTGAACTCGATCATCGGTTTTTCGGAATTATTACTTGAAACTGGCACCCGCGCCCCACCAGCGGCACAGCGTGAGGAATTTACCCGGCAAATCCTCGATGCCGGTCGCAGCCTGCTGTCGCTCGCCAAAGACATCCTCGATTTTTCAAGCCTCAGCCACGCTCGCCCCCGGCTGCACCGCGATTGGGTGCCGGTCGCCCAACTTCTACACAACGCCATCCGCGCCTTTGCGGTCGAGGTCACCACGCGTGGCACGCGCATTGAAATTTTGCCCCCCGCGCCTGGGCTTCAGGCGATCATCGATTATGACCGTTTTCGGCAGATCCTCGCCAATCTCATCGGCAACGCCATCAAATTCACCCCTGCCGGGCGGGCCATTCTGGTGTCATGCATATCCACCGACCAGGACGGGCTCATTTTCTCCGTACGCGACCACGGCATCGGCATTCAACCAGATAACCTCGCCCGGGTGCTGGAGCCCTTCGTGCAGATCAAAAGCAGCTTCAGCCACGACGTTCACGGCGCGGGTCTCGGCCTGCCGATCGCCAAACAACTGGTCGAGGCGCATCAGGGCGAGATGCGCATCGAGAGTGTTTATGGCGAGGGTACGGAAGTTATCATCACGCTACCGCCTGGCAGCGCACGCATACAACCACAGGCGGCGTGAAAACCGATCCGTTTCTAGCCGAACAGATCGCTCGGCGCGCGCGCCATGGCGGCGAAATTTTCATCGATCGCCCGAAATAGCCCCCAGCTATCGACATAATTGAGCGGAAAGCCTGGGCATTCGGCAATCAGATCAGCCTGCCGGGCATGGATATAATTGGTCCATTTTTTTCCCGGACGGCGATGATGGAAATCATGGCACGGGGCATCACCCACGAGCACGAAAATTCGCACGAACATCTGCACGGTCAACATATTGGCCCACCACCCCGCCCAGGCGGCATAATTACGCAGGCGGCTCGGGCCCCGCGGCGGCGGTTGAACACCGGCAAATACCCCGGCCGTGGCCTGGCAGACCAAATTCTGGCCACGCCCCTCGATCACGTCCTCGGGCGGAATCCGATGCTCACAAAGGATGCGAAACACCGTGGCGATTTGCAGAAGTACCGTAACCGGCAGCACCCACGCAACGAGAACGAGGCCGAGATGGTGCGTCAGCAGCCCGCCCGCCAGAATGCCCCCCCACACCGCGAGCCCCAACAAATTATGCGACCGATCATGCGAAAACAGGCTCCCCTGGATACGCTTGACCATGAAACTCGCATGGAACACCGGGGAGATGAGCAGCAAACACAAATGCCGCCACAGCATCCGGCGGTCGAGCGCGGTGCGCAGCTTGCAGATCCCGATGACAAAATCGGTGAATTCATCGTCATCGGTGAATAGCTTATTCGCGTTATGGTGCAACATATGTTCGCGCTGATACTTATCGAAATGCTTAAACAGCACAATCGCCGAGATCATGCGGCCCATCTTACGGTTACGCTCCCGCGTGCTGAACACCGTGCCATGCGAGCAATGATGAAACACGACGACCTGGAACAACCCTAGCCCGGAACTGGTCGCGAGCAACCCCAGAAACAAAACCGGCCAGAATGCCAGTGAGACAAGCGGCAACACCGCCATGGCAAGGCCGGACAGCACGCACCCGCCAAGGACCAGCAACACAGCCTCCGCCACATAAGAGCCAGCCTTGCGGACAGTCGGGCTTTGCCCTGGCGCGGGTTTGGCGGTTAACCATGTCAGAAACGGCTGAACAAAACCGGGAAGACGCGCCGCCATAGCCGCGCGTGGGTCATCACGGGAGGTCATTTGTGGCAGAACAGGCAGCGCCGACGAGCTGTATTTATCGACGTACATAGGCTTTTATTCCTTAGAGAACAGAATTAATCCAATTTCTTGATATGATATCGGAAAATTGATCGCGATTGATAGGCTCAGTGTCACGCGAACGTGAGCGGATCTTCGTTTGCTGTAACCTGTTTCGCCTTCAGGTTGTGGATTTGAGGCCAAGCGGCCCGAATTTCCTCAGCAACAGTGACAATTTCACGAAAAATACGCGCAGCGCGCTGTGGAGCCGACGCTCCCGGATAATACCAAGACGTGGTTGCCGCGCCGCCGGGTTTTCTGAGACAGGTCTCGTTTTTAAACAAAATCCCGCGCGCGAGGGCCATTTTGAATGCGGCACCCGCCGATTTGTTACCCGCCGGAACGCCGCAAAGACCGCTGGTCGCCGTGGCCGGCAGGCCCGGACTCATGGAAAAAATGCACGTTTCACAATTATTTAGCTTGCGAGACGATGCGTGTCTGATCGATTATTTCAGGGCAAAAAGCCACCTTCCCAGGTCGGGTAAAATCTTTGTCCAAAAAATCAATATTTTGAAAAGTTATATATCTTCACAAGAGATTTTACGCGCTGTGCGAGGCCGCCTACGCCAAACGGGCGGTTTGCGCCGCCCTTCCATCAGCGAATGCTGACCTTCATGACTAATCATAACACAGCGTCGCGACCGCCTGCTGACATGATTGTTTGAAAGCCTCAGTCTCGGGTTCCGCCGTCTGCCGGGCCCCTGGTGGCTGGGGCCTGTGCCCCCGTTGCCGCAGCTTGATCACCAAACCCGGAGACCGCGCCAACACCCATGCCAGAATTCTGGACAACGCCACAAAATCCATTCATTTATATATTTTTGTGTCATGAATATAGTTTAATGATAAATCATCTTTAAATGGATATGCGTGGACCCGCGACCCCGTGAAAGCGGCATAACGCTGAAGACCAAAACCCGCGCCCGTAACCCCGCCATGAAGGGGGAAAGATTACAAAAATTTTCCCAAATCAGACACTTTTACAGGCTGATTAAACGCCATGATCCAATATTATCAACGGTTTACCGGAATCAACACGATATTATCGACCAATCACATTACAAAACGACAAAGAAGCCTTCATCTGTAGGGCAGCATTCGCGATTTAAGCACAACACATGAACGCGCTCGACAAAAGGCGCAGAATTAAGGGGGAACATGTCGCAACGGAACCATAATAAATATGTTTGGATTGATGTTGCAACGCTCATGCGTTGACCTTCACCGGCGGCTGCATGCCGCTAAAATTCATCTTGCGCTGTCAATTTTTCTGTCGGTGACACACATCACCGCGGTCTCCGGCCCGAACAGACCGGATAAAATTTAGATTTTTGGAGGCTGAATGCCAGACGCTTCGAACAGCGGCGGTCGCGTGGAATTTACGGGCGTGACAAAAAGGTTCGTAACACCCACAGGTGCGGCGATGACGGCGATCCGCGACGTCAATCTTATTGTGGAACCCGGAACATTTTGCGCGGTTGTGGGGCCGACGGGCTGCGGCAAATCGACCACACTCACGCTGGCCGCCGGATTGGAACGTGCGAGCGGCGGCAGCGTGCGTGTGTCGGGCCATGAGGTCGATGGCATCACCAAGGGCGTAAGCTTCGTATTTCAGACAGATGCGTTGCTACCATGGAAATCCGTCCTCGCGAACGTCGCGTTGGGCCCCATTTTTCGCCGCGTCGATAAACATCAAGCCCATGCCGAGGCTGAAATATGGCTGAAAACCGTCGGCTTGAATGCATTTGGCAACCATTACCCACACCAGCTCTCCGGTGGCATGCGCAAGCGCGTCAGCCTGGCCGCCGCGCTGATCAACAAGCCGTCTTTGTTGCTCATGGATGAGCCGTTTTCCGCCCTGGACGTGCAAACACGCGCGATCATGTCGAATGAATTGCTGCGGCTTTGGGAAAAAACGCGCCCTACGGTTTTGTTCGTCACCCATGATCTTGAGGAAGCCATCGGCCTCGCCGACCAGGTTGTGGTCATGACAGCGGGCCCGGCAACCGTAAAAGCGGTCTATAAAATAGACCTGCCCCGTCCACGCGGTGACATGCAGGAGGTTCGTTTCGATCCAAAGTTCCTGGATCTATACAAACAAATCTGGGAATCTCTGCGTGAGGAGGTTGATCGCGCCTATGCGCGGACAACCGAGATATCCAGCGTGAAAGGAGTGTCTCAATGAGCGCAGATTGTACAAAAGCCGAGAGTGACATGGCATCGGTGACAATACCAGCAGCCATCTCTGAAAGCACGATCGCGCGCAACGCTCAGATCCGCATGCGCAAACGTAAACGCTTTGTCCTGGCAAGCCAGCTCGGGACCTTCATTTTCATCATCGGTAGCTGGCAGATAATGGCGGATTATAAAATCATCGATCCGTTTTTCTTCGGCTCACCGGGCGGCATCGTATTCCGGCTATATGATTGGGCACAGAACGGCACGGCGTATGGTCCGCTATGGCTGCAAGTCTGGGTCACTCTTGAAGAGGCCATTCTCGGCTTCTGTCTCGGGGTCGTCACAGGCATCATATTCGGTGTTTCGCTGGCTGAGTTTCCGCTGCTCTCGGATATTCTCGGTCCCTATATCAAGGCGGTGAACGCCATGCCGCGCATCGTGCTCGGTTCGATTTTCGTGATCTGGCTGGGGTTAGGTTTGCCCTCCAAAGTCGTGCTGGCCGCGGTTTTGGTTTTCTTCGTGGTGTTCTTCAATGCGTTTGAAGGCGTGCGCAGCGTTGACCGCAACTTCATCTCCAACGCGCGTATTTTGGGCGCATCACGGCTTCAGGTCATCCGCCATGTCGTGTTTCCGTCAGCCATGACCTGGATCATCGCGAGCCTTCACGTCGCCCTCGGCTTCTCGATCATCGGCGCCATCGTGGGGGAGTTCCTGGGCGCGCAGCAGGGCCTCGGTCTGGTGATCGCAACCGCCCAGAACAATTTCGATGCCAACGGCGTCTTCGGCGCCATGCTCATGATCGGCATCATAGCCCTTGGTGCGGAGGCCATCATGGGCAAGGTCGAAAAACGCCTGCTCAAATGGCGGCCCCGTGCCGCCAGCGACCAAACATCGGCGGGTATGTGAGCCATATCCACCGACCATTCGTCACCCAACATACAATAACAACACCAGGAGGAGAGTCACATGCTTAAAAAAAATATTCTATCAGGCTTCACGAGTTTGGCAGCCATCGGCGCTGTCGCCATCGCCGGGGTCCTCGTGCCCCATGGCGCCGCCGCGCAGACAGATACCGCCAAGTTGCCGACCGTAACGATGATGGTGGGCGGGATCGATAAGCAGATTTATCTACCCTATGAGCTTGCGTATAAATTGGGCCTGTTTAAAAAATACGGCATCAACATGGTCCTCAGCACCGAACAGGAGGGCGGAATCGGTGCGGAAGACGCCGTGGTCTCTGGCGAGGTCGACCTCGCCGGTGCTTGGTACGTACACACCATAGATTTCCAGATGCATGGCAAGGACGTTATCGATATCGCCCAGCTTAGCGGTGCCCCGGGCGAGCGCGAAATGTGCGCAACTGGCACCAAGATCACAACCCCAGCGGACTGGGCGGGCAAATCGGTCGGGGTCACAGACCTGGGCTCGGGAACCGATGACCTCACGCTTTATCTCGCGGCGCGCTATCATTTGACCTCGAAACAGTTTTCGCGCATCGGCGTCGGCGCGGGTGAAACATTGATCAGCAGCCTTCAACATGGCCGTATCGTCTGCGGCATGACCACACAGCCAACGGTGAACGCCATAGAAAAAATGGGCATCGGCTATTCCGCGATCGACCTCGCGACCGGGCCGGGCGTGAACAAATGGCTGGGCGGCTTCTGGCCCACGGCATCTGTTCTGGCCCGCGCCGATTGGGTAAAGGCCCACCCGGTTGAAACCCAGGATGTGGTCGATGCCATGGTGGCAACCATGCACTGGATAAACAGCCATAGCGCCGCCGATATCGCAAATGAAATGCCAGCCGACTATGTCAGCAACCCGCTATCATCCAAGCAGGAATACATCAACGCTTTGGCGCAGGATAAAGGCCAGTTTCTGCCAGATGGCATGATGCCGCCGGGTGGCCCACAGACAGTTTATAATGTCGAGAAACTCGCGGGTAAAATCATCGGGCCGGTTGATTTGAACGCAACGTACACGAATGAATATGCTGCCAAGGCGAACCAGATGGAAGGCTTCACGAAATAAATCCAATCACCGTTGCGGTTTCGAACAAAGCAAAGCCGCAACGGATCTGGGATGATCAAGTCTTTCTTTATAATGATAAAAAGTTTGGTGGCTTCATCATAAAACCATAACGATCGTCGCTTCAACGACGCCACGGCATCATCGAAAACCTGCTTGTCAAAACTATAACTGAACACTGATTTTGATGCGATATCGCATATAAATCAGCGCCTGGGTCTCCGTGTCTTGAAAACATCGGGGCTGATTAAATTCAAATCAACATCACAAGGGGGCTATAAATCATGAATAATTTTTTCAAGAAACGATTAATGCTATCCTCGATCATCGCTATATCTGCCGCCATGCCTGCCGTGGCGCACGCCGACCAACTCAGCGACCTACAGGCACAGGTGGCGGCATTATCGGCGAAGATCAAGCAGATCCAGGCCGACCAGACGCGCGAGCGTAAAACTGAAGCCGCTGAGGCTATGCGGGAGCATAGCGCCATGGCCATGAGCATCGCCAAACAAAATCGCGAGGTTCAAGCCATTGATGCGCGTAACGCCGCCGCCGCCAAATTGCTCCAGGCGCAGACGCCAACCCGTGCGGAACAACTTGGTGTCACCAACGATCAATACATAACAAAGGGTCTTCTGCCCGGCTCCTTCCAAATCCCGGGCACAAAAACATCCATGGCGATTGGCGGTTTCATAAATTTTCAGGGTATCTATGATCCAACCCAAAATTTCGGTCCGAAATTCTCGATTGGAAATTTAACACCCAACAGCCCGGGTCGGCGCGCCTCGGCCAATGATTTTCATTTCCAGAGCAAGGTGTCCCGTCTCGTCGTGCAAACCAGCACACCCAGCGATTACGGCCCCATCACGACCAATTTTGCCCTTGATTTCTACGGTTTTGTCAATGGCGGGGATAATAATCAGGCACTGCAAAATAACAGCTATTCCGCGCGCATCGTCTATGCCTTCGGCACCATCGGCCCGCTGACATTTGGCATGCTGAACTCAAACTTTATCGACGACCCAGATCAGGCCGAAACATTCGATAATGGTGGTCCCGCCGGTGTTCCCGCCGAGCGTACGGAGCAGATCCGCTTTACGTACCCGATCAGCAAAAATTCGGTCTTTTCCGTCGCCGCGGAAGACCCGCAAAGCGGCTATCAGGATACCAGGGATAATATCGAGGTTGCATCGCCATCAAACCCGATGCCGGATTTCAGTGGCCGATATGTCTACACATCCACCCTTCTGCACTTCCAGCTTTCAGGCGTCGTGCGAGATATCGCGTATACAGACGGTACAGGTGCCCGCACCTCCAGTTTCACGGGTGCCGGTATCATCGGTGCCACTCTCAATTTGGGTGGCCTTAACCCGGTATTCGGCCAGGATTATGTCGGCGGGCAAGCCTGGTATGGCGCCGTCGGTCGCTACATCCCCGATGATTTTGGCGGCAATGTCGCATCAGTGCTCGCCGTCAACAACGGCACGACAGGTGTTCCCACAACCATCGCGACAAAAATCCAGAATGATGACGGGTTCACCCTGTTCGCCCAGCATTACTGGACATCTATCCTGCGTTCCACGCTTGCGATCGGCTATAACCATCAAGCCCTCGCATCCTTTTTGCCAGCCGATACGGCTAACGCGCCGACAACCAAAACGATCCACGTCAACCTGATCCTGCGTCCCGTCCCCAGCGTCGATCTGGGGATCGAGGCGATGATCGGCCAAAAGACGTTCCAAAAATCCACGGGCCAATCTCCCCTGAACGCAGAGCGTGTCGAGTTCGGTGGTAAATGGCATTTCTGATTTAGCGCGTTCCCTGTAAACTTGGGTCGGCGGTGTGGTGAAATATCCGCACCGCCATTTTTTCGTGCGGGCTATCCGCCGCCTCGCGGCCATTGCGCGCGCGGAAACCGCTGCATCACCCGATGCCGATGAAACGCGTTTTCTTCCGTGGTTTCCAAATGCGCGTTATATTCCGGCGTGTTCGCAATCGGTGCATCCCGCCGGAAAGACACCGGGCGCCGCCCGCTTACCGGCAATGTAATCTGCACAACCAACCCGGGGTGGTTGTCGAGGAGCCTGATATTGCCCTCGTGCAAGCCGGTAATGGCCTTGACCATCGGCAGCCCTAATCCGTTGCCTTTGCGTCCCCGGTCAGTATCCAGCCGGACAAAGCGTTGAAACACCCGTTCATGTTCACGCACAGGTATCCCCGGCCCGCCATCGGACATTGTAATGATTATATGGCGTTCCGCTTTTTCTAATGATAACTGCAATAATGTCCCCGGCGGACTGTACCGAATCGCGTTCTCGATGACGTTTACAAGCATTTGTGCAATCAACGCCTTGTCACCACTCATCTGCACATCATCCGCGAGATCTCCGACCAGAACCTGAGCCTCATCTTCCGCGACGGCCTCATATGAGTCTATCAAAGACCGGCATAATGCAGAGACATCGAAAACAAGGAACAAACCGCGCACCGCACCCGCTTCGATTTCAGCGATCCGCAGCAGCGCGTCAAAAATTTTGAATATGTCATCAAGCCGTTGAATGGCCTCTGAAAAAACATGCTCAACCTCTTGAACGTCGCCACCGGTCTCTACATACACCCGCCGCGCACCCGCCAGTTGGTCGCGCAGTTTCGATAACGGAGACCGCAGGTCATGGGCAATGTCGTTTGTCACCTGCTGCGTATTTTCAACCAATATCTCCATGGTCGTAAGCATCTCATTCAAATCGGTGGTGAGAAAATCCAACTCATCGTCAACACCGTAAAGCCTGATCCGCTGCGAGAGATCGCCCGCCATGATATCCTGGGCAGTCTGGCTGATCGCCGTCACGCGCTTGAGGCTGTAAAACGCGATCAACGAAGCGGCCAGCAGCCCGAGAGCAATCGTGAAGCTGAATATGCCCGCAAATAAATAGGCGATGCGCTCATTCAACCGGACAAAGGCGGTGGCGTTCTCACCAATAAACAGCACGTCGCTGTTACCCAGCAAGGTGGCGACGCCATCAATTTCATGAACATGCGGCGGTAGCGGATAATGGTCCCACTTGGTTAAGGTCTGCCACTCAAGGGGGTCAGGTGGCATGGCGATATTCCCGCCGAGCGGTATCCCATCGGCATCGGTCAGCGCGAAATAGCTATGGCGATTAGACCTCATTTCTTCGGCCAAAGCCTGCGATAACGGGATACGCTCCTGCTCGGAACGGGTCAGGAGATCGTCACGCGTCGTATTTATAATGGGTTCAAAAAGTGATCGTGCGGCGTGAAACGTCGCGACATATATCAAAATAAACGCAATACCCGCGCCGAGCGTTGTGAACAACATACCAAGCACGGCGAGCCGGAAGCTTGCCATGCGGAACAGCGTTCCCGGCTCACGTGCCCGGTGTATCACCGATCCGATAGCCCGCGCCGCGAATTGTGTGGATGAGTTCCCGGCTGAACCCCGTATCCATTTTCGCGCGTATGCGGCTGATATGGGACTCCACCAGGCTGGTCTGCGGGTCGAAGTGAAAATCCCACACCGCCTCCAGCATCATGGTCCGTGTCACCACCTTTCCCGCATTCTGCATGAGGTATTCAAGCAGCCGGAATTCCCGATTTTTAAGGAGAATGTTTCTGCCGCCCCGCGTCACGCTTTTCGATAATCGGTTGAGTTCAAGATCGCCTATTTTCAACAACGGGCTCACAGGTTTCCATGAATTTCGGCGAGATAGATTCTCAATCCGGGCAAAAAGTTCAACGGGCGCGAAAGGTTTCACCAGATAATCATCCGCCCCGGCGCGCAAGCCATCCACACGCTCGTCAACCCGCCCGAGTGCGGTGAGAAAAATAACAGGCATGTGCAGCCCGGCTGAGCGTAAGGCGGTCACCATGCCAAGCCCGTCTAGTTTCGGTAACATGCGGTCAACGATCAGCATGGCATAATCATCTGACATGGCCGCAACCAGCCCCGCCCGGCCGTCATCGGCGCTGGTCACCTCGTGGCCCTCATGGCGCAGTTCAGTCATCAAATAATCCCGCATTTCAGGATCATCTTCGACGATCAGAATACGCATTCCCACCACCTCAGAGCCCTACAGGCCCGATAAAGCAACAGCATCAACCTATCATCAATGATTAATTTCTTCCAGTGCCCTGGCTGATGTACGGGGGCCGAACACACTGATCATCACCATGCCGACGATCACGGCGATGCTGATAAACACGGCAACCGCTGGCACACCTCCAGCATGCAGAAAATACCCAATCGCCAGGCCTGCAAAGGCAGCGGCAATCCGGCTCCAGGCGTACACAAACCCGGCGGCGCGCGCCCTGATCCGCGTAGGGTAAAGCTCGGTCTGGTAGCTATGATACGCATAAGACATCACGGTCGCGCATATTGAAAATAAAACGCCAAAAACCACCAGAATATCGGGGGACTTTGAAATCGAGAACAGCGCCATAAACACGCCCATCATCGTCAGCCCGAACAAGATCTGGAATTTCCGCTCAACCCGGTCGGCAATGAACATCCCCAACACAGGACCGAGAGGATTGGCAATGGCGATGATGAAGGAATATTCGAGGCTATTCGGCAACGCGATTCCCCTGGCCACCAGCAATGTCGGCACCCAGGCGGCAAATCCGTAAAAGCCGATCACCTGCGCCATGTTGAATATTGAGAGCATGACCGTCCGCTCAAAATATCGGGGTGCGAATATCTCATAAAAATGCCCGGTCCCCGCTTTTTCCGGCATCACGCGCTCAGGCGCAGGCAGGGCCTGTCGCGTCTCGGCAATAACACGGCGCTCGATATCATCCATCACGGCGTTGGCCTCGCCCATCATGCCGTGCAACGCCAGCCAGCGCGGGCTTTCAGGCAACCCGGCGCGCAACGCCCACACGGCGAACGCGCCGGTCGACCCGATCAGAATAACCCAGCGCCAGCCATCAAAACCCGCAATCTGGCGCGCTGAAAACAACCACGCCAGCAACGCGGTAACCGGTACAACGCAGAATGTGATGAACTGGTTCGCGGCAAAGGCGCGCCCGCGTTCACCTTTGGGGATCATCTCAGAGATATATGCATCGATGGTCACAAGCTGAACACTAAAGCCAATCCCGGCGATAAATCGCCAGATATTCATTGCCTGCCCTGTCGGCTGAAACGCCATAATCGCCGTGCATCCCACATACCACAGCAAAGACCAGGTAAACACCGTGCGCCGCCCAAACCAGTCGGCAAACTGGCTAAAGATAACCAGCCCCACCCACATGCCCGCAAAGGTGCAGAACACAAATGTACCGACCCCTGACACGGCGATGCCCTGCAATGTTGCAAATATTCCGATATTCGCGTGCGAGAATATGCCAGATCGGGCCATGTCCGGCGCGATATAGCCGGTCAGAAACAGGTCGTAGAATTCAAACACCCCGCCAGTTGAAGCCAGTATGATCATTTTCCAAATCACCCAGGAGCGGGGCAGGCGGTCCAGCCGCGCCGCGATATCTGCCGCATCGCCATCAGACATAAAAATGCCCGCCATCGATGCGCCTTGGCCGTCCCCTGAAATCCCTACCCGCCATCCCGCATCTTGAACCTCCGTCCCCACAAGCCATGTGCCGCCTCAGCGTGCGCCTGTCCAATACCGCACCGCTTGTCTTATTAATGATATTCTGCGGCGCGGTTGATACCGCAAATAAACAAAATTTCCACATTTAACGCGTTGTTGAGATTTCCATACGATTATACCGCTTAGCTGATTCAAGCCAGGTGCTCATGACCTTGTGTTTTTTAGACAGTTTAGCGTGGAGATGGCATGCTTAAGAAGTTAAAGACGATTGGCCCCCAAAATGGCATCGACATCTCCTTTCGTGAAATCGCTGAAAAAGCGGACGACGTGATCGTCGTCACCACGGCTGATCTGGCATTGCCAGGCCCACGCATTATTTACGTAAATCCCGCGTTCACGCGGCTGACCGGTTACAGTGTCGAGGAAGCGTTGCGTGCCACCCCCCGCATGTTGCAGGGGCCGGGCACGAGCAGAAAAACCCTCGATAAAATCGGTACGAAACTGCGCGCGGGCGCTGAGGTGCACGAGAAAATCCTTAACTACGCCAAAGACGGTACCTCCTATTGGCTTGATCTGCGGATCATGCCCCTGCGCGACAGTAACGGCGAGATCAAATTTTTCGCAGCCATCGAACGGGACATAACGCGCGACAAACACAGGGTCGATGAGCTGGAGCATCTGGTAGACCGCGACCCCTTGACCGGCATCCCTAACCGCCGTGCCCTCCTGCGCTGGATGGAAGCCGAGATTGAGCGTGTCCACAGAAATATAAGCGTGAGCGGTCCTTGTATCGCCTATATCGATGTCGACCATTTTAAGGCGGTTAATGACCAATTTGGTCACGCAACGGGCGATGCCGTCTTGTGCGGCGTGGCGAAACGTTTGGCGGGGAACATAAGGCGGTTAGACATGCTGGGCCGCCTGGGTGGTGAGGAGTTTTGTATCTGCATGCCGTCGCTGTCACAAAAGGGTGCCATCATCCTGGCTGAGCGGCTGCGCCAATCGATAGCGGCAACCCCGTTTGAAACACCGTTCGGCCCAAAATTTATCACCGTCAGCATTGGTGTCGTCGCCTTTGACGTTGGTAGTGACCTCAAGGAATTACTCAAACACGCCGACGCCGCCATGTATGTCGCCAAACAAAATGGCCGCAACCGGGTTGTGGTCCATAATGAGCATCAAAATTGCCCAGACATGAAACAGGGTTTGCAGGTCTGACATCAAATCCTGCCACCCATGCCCCGCGCGGCCTACCTCCGATACCGGGCACCACAAAGGAACACAGGCTGGCGGAGAATCTCGGCGCGGCTGACATCGCGCTCAGTGCTACAGAGCTGCAAGATATAATTGCAGCCGCCGCGCAGATGCAGGCAGCGGGGGCGCGTTACGCCCCGGCTCAAATGGCCATGGTCGGGCGGGACGCACCGCCCGTGGCTGGCAAATTGTAACCCCGCGCGCGATATTGCGGCATGGCAGCGTGCACGACCATATGGGTCGCGCCCTCTGCCATGCCGTTTATATCAGGAGCCCATGACGACCAGACCCACACTGACCAGACCCACGCTGACCAGACCCATACTGACCAGCCCCGCACTCAACACCCCTGGCACCGCCCCGGCGGATGGCATGCCAGCCCCGGCGCGATACTGGGCCTATGCCACCATCGTCATCGGGCTGGCCCTCGCGGTGCTGGATGCCACGGTCGCCAATGTCGCCTTGCCCACCATCGCGCAGGATTTCGCGGTCAGCCCGGCCCGTTCCATTGAAATCGTCAGCGCCTACCAGCTCATCATCGTCGTGCTGCTGCTGCCGCTCGCCGCTTTGGGCGATATTTACGGCTACCGGCGCGTCTACCTCGCGGGCATTTGCGTGTTCACCCTGGCGTCTCTCGCCTGCGCGTTGTCGGGCTCGCTCGACACGCTGACCGCCGCGCGCATCCTGCAGGGCGTCGGCGCGGCGGGCATCATGAGCGTAAACACCGCCCTCGTGCGTTACATCTTTCCGCAAAGCGGGCTTGGCCGCGCCATCGGGTTCAACGCCCTCACTGTGGCGGTCTCTTCCACCATCGGGCCGAGCTTCGCCAGTGCCATGCTGGCGGTGGCCTCCTGGCACTGGCTGTTCGCCATCAACGTGCCACTTGGGGTCGTCGCCTTGATGGTCGGGTGGCGCAGCCTGCCGGAGAGCAGCCATAGCGGGCAGCGGTTCGACGTGTTGAGCGCGATCTTAACCGCCATCGGCCTCGGCTTGCTGATCATCACCATCAACGCCGCCGCGCATGGTGTGGGCATCGGCGTCATTTGTCTCATGGTGGCCGTGGGGGTTGCCGCTCTGGCGCTCGCGGTCCGCCGGCAAGCGCGCACCCCAGCTCCTCTGCTGCCCGTCGATCTGTTGCGGATCCCAATTTTCGCGCTCTCCATAGGCACCTCCATCTGCTCCTTCACGGCGCAGATGCTCGCCTTTGTCGCCTTGCCCTTTTTGCTGGAAACCGGGTTCGGGTACCACGCCACCGAGGTCGGGTTCCTCATCATGCCCTGGCCGCTCGCCGTCGCCATCGCCGCCCCCATCTCCGGCTGGCTGTCCGACAAATTCCCCGCCGCCATATTGGGGCTGGCCGGGCTCGCCGCCCTGGCCGCCGGTCTGGTCTTGCTCGCCACCCTGCCGCCGCATCCCGGCATTTTTCAAATCGCCTGGCGGATGGCCCTGTGCGGCGCCGGGTTCGGGCTGTTCCAGTCGCCCAATAACCGCACCATGATCACCTCAGCGCCCAAATCGCGCACCGGTGCGGCGAGCGGCATGCTCGGCACCGCGCGCCTGTTGGGTCAGGCCACAGGGGCCGCGCTGGTGGCATTGCTGCTGGCCCACATCCCGGCCCATGGCGCGGTCACCGCTTTGGTGGCGGCCGCTGGCTTCGCCGGAGTCGCCGCCATCCTCAGCATCCTGCGGCTAGCTTAAAACCGCCACCAGCGCCGAGACGGTGACCACCGAGATCACCGTCGAGACCAATATCGCGCGGGAGGTCACCGCCGCCTCCCGATCATATAATTTCGCCAGCATAAACGGCCCGGTGCCAATCGGCAGCGCCGACAACACCAGGGCCGTATGCGCCCACATCACCGGCATCTCGAAGACCCGGAAGGCGAGCACAAACGTGATCGCCGGTTGCACCAGCAATTTTAACGTCACCAGCCGCAAGATCACGCCGGTGTCTCGCGCCGCCTCGGATTGCGCCAGAAACAGCCCGATGGTGACCAGCGCGCAGGGTGAGGCCGCGGCTGCGAGCAAGGCGGTGAACCGCAAAACCGGCCCCGGCAACGCCACCCCCAGCATGGCGTGGCCAATGGCGCAGCCCGCCCCCAGAACCGGCGCCACCAGCAACGGGTTGCGCATCAATGAGCGCGCCACCCGCCCGATGGTGCTGGCCAGGCGCGGCGTCTCGCTCAAATCCAACTCGATCAGCGTAATCGCCCCGGCAAATAACACGCAGGCGGTGAGAATGGTGGCGATGGCCGATGGCACCAGCGCCCCAGCGCCGAACGCCGCCACGCAGAGCGGGATGCCGATAAACCCGGTATTGGCATAGGCCGCATTTAGCCCCTCGATGCTGCGGTCTGCCAGCCGCTTATGCCCGCCCACGCGCGCCGCATCCGGCAGATGTGCGAACGAGACCAAAAATGTCAGCATCATCCCGCCGGTATAGGCCGCGAGGAAGCCAGGATGATCGATCTCCCGCCAATTGATCCCGGCCATGGCCTGGAACAACAAGGCGGGCAATGCCAGCCAGACCACGAATTTGTTCAGCGCGTCGGTAGCCCCCGGCCCCAGAATGCCAGCTTTGGCACAGATATATCCGGTAAAGATGATCGCAAAAATCGGGATCACGGCGTTAAGGACGATCAGCATCCCCCCTCATCACCCACCCGCCCGCAACCGGCAAGATGCCGGGCTGGGGGAAATCTACGTCAGCCCCAGTGCCTGGCCACAGGGCGGCTCGCGCCCCCCATTGTTAAAAATCTCCAGCGTATTGCGCCCCCTGCGCTTGGCGGCATACAGCACCTCATCGGCGCATTTCGTCCAATCGCCAGGGCACGTCGCCGCTTCGGTCAGTTCCGCGATGCCAAAGCTCATGGTCAGCGTAAAGCTCTGCTCCGGCCCACCGAACCGCGCCGCCGCCACCGCCGCCTGGATCCGCCGCACCACGGCGGCGGCTTCCATCCCGTTTGCTTCCGGCAGTAAAATCCCGAATTCATCCCCGCCGAGCCGCGCCGGAATATCGCCCGCGCGCACCTGCTCATTCAGAATGAGCCCCACATTGCGTATCGCCTCATCGCCATTCGCATGGCCGAAATTATCATTAATGGATTTAAAGTGGTCGATATCGAGCAAGACCAGCGCCGCGCGCCGCCCATATCGTTTAAACCGCTGAAACTCCTCGTCCAGCCTGTGCTCCCAATAATCGCGGGAATAAATTCCTGAAAGGCTGTCGCGCTGGTTGAGTTGATGCAGCCGCGCGCGCTCTTTGTTCACTTTCTGTGAATTCCGAAAGCTCCAAACACCGATTGTCACCGGATAGATCACCAAAAACGGCAGGCAGGTGGCCCGCACAACAAGGCTTGAGACCAGACAAAATTTCACCCCGACCAGCAACACCGCGATGCCGCCCCCGGCGAGCAGCGCCACCACGCTGGTGACCAGCAGCGCCAAGCCGCCAACCATGGCGTTATCCATCAGCAACACGGTCAGCATCAGCACGGTCGGGGCCAGGTTAAACCCCATCGCCACCGCCCAGAACCCACAAAACGCGGCATCCAGCCGCAGGTTGACATATTCCGTCTTAATCGGGGTCTGGCTGCGGCTGGCCAGGGCATAGGCGACATGCGGCCAGACCAGACCAAACGCCAGCAGCACCGGATATAACCAAAAAGCCACCTGGCCCTGGTACAGAGCGCCAAAAATCCCGATGCTGAGCGTGCCCAACCCCAGTATCCGGGGCCCGCGTATGGCACGCACAAACCCCAGACCCTTTCGTGTCTGGCTGGTTGCCTCAACCCGCTTCATTCATGTCCCTCGATTCACGCCTATTTTATGACATAATTTTAATTAATTATTTAATTTTTAGATTTCGACAGCAAAACAACGCGGACTAACAAAAATAATGTTTAATTCCAAAGGGGATTCGGCGCAAGAAAACTCGACACACAAGCCAGCTTTGCGCGGCCCGGGTTCACGCCTATAACGCGGTCAAACTCAAAAACGGGAACCCCAGAATGATCCGCCAGCTTACCCATTTTATTAACGGCCAGTCTGTCACCGGCACTTCCGGGCGGTTTGCCGATGTGTTCGACCCTAACACCGGCACCGTGCAGGCGCATGTGCCACTTGCCGCCACGGCTGAGGTTGCGGCCGCCATCGCCAACGCCGCCGCCGCCCAGCCCGGCTGGGCCGCCACCAACCCGCAACGCCGCGCCCGCGTGCTGATGAAATTTCTCGACCTCATCAACCGGAACATGGAACCTTTGGCCCAGCTATTATCCTCCGAGCACGGCAAGACCGTGCCGGACGCCAAGGGCGACATCCAGCGCGGGCTGGAGGTTCTGGAATTCGCCATCGGCATCCCGCATCTGTTGAAAGGCGAGTATTCCGACTCCGCTGGCACGGGGATCGATGTGTACTCGCTGCGCCAGCCGCTCGGTGTGGTCGCGGGCATCACCCCGTTCAACTTTCCGGCGATGATCCCACTCTGGAAGGCCGCCCCGGCCATCGCTTGCGGCAATGCCTTTATCCTCAAACCCTCTGAGCGTGATCCCTCGGTCCCGCTGCGCCTCGCCGCCTTGTTCATCGAGGCTGGCGGCCCGCCCGGCATCTTCAACGTCGTCAATGGCGATAAGGAGGCCGTGGACGCCCTGCTGCACGACCCGCGTGTGTCGGCCATCGGCTTTGTCGGCTCATCGGACATCGCCAATTACATCTACGCCACCGCCGCCGCGCAGGGTAAGCGCGCGCATTGCTTCGGCGGTGCCAAAAACCACATGGTCATCATGCCCGACGCCGATCTCGACCAGGCGGTGGACGCGCTCATCGGTGCCGGATACGGCTCCGCCGGGGAGCGTTGCATGGCGATCTCCGTCGCCGTCCCGGTGGGGGAGGCGACCGCGAACGCGCTGATGGAAAAACTCATCCCCCGCGTTGAGGCCCTTAAAATCGGCCTCTCGAACGATGCGGGCGCCGATTACGGCCCGCTGGTGACCAAGGCCGCCCTGAACCGCGTGCACGGCTATGTCGATCTCGGCGTACAAGAGGGCGCAACCCTCGCGGTCGATGGGCGCGGCTTCAAAATGCAGGGCTATGAGGGTGGCTTCTTCATCGGCGGCTGCCTGTTCGACCATGTCACCCCGGACATGAAAATCTACAAAGAGGAAATTTTCGGCCCGGTGCTCGCGGTGGTGCGCGCTGCCACTTACGAGGACGCGCTGCGCCTGCCCAACGAGCATGAATACGGCAATGGTGTCGCCATCTTCACGCGTGACGGCGACGCCGCGCGGGATTTCTGCGCCCGCGTCCAGGTCGGCATGGTGGGCGTCAATGTGCCCATCCCGGTGCCCATCGCCTATCACACCTTCGGCGGCTGGAAGCGTTCCGGCTTCGGCGATCTGAACCAGCACGGCCCGGATTCCATCCGCTTCTACACCAAGACCAAAACCGTCACATCGCGCTGGCCCTCCGGCATCAAGGACGGTGCCGAGTTCGTCATCCCGACGATGAAGTAACCCGCCATGTCCGGCCTTTCATTCACCCTGTCCGCGGACCAGGAGACGATCCGCGACATGGCAGGGGCCTTCGCCGCCACGCATCTCGCACCCCATGCGCTGGCCTGGGACCGCACGAAGACCTTCCCCGTTGAAACCATCCGCCAGGCCGCGGCACTCGGCATGGCGGGCATCTATGTGTCCGAGGCTCATGGCGGCTCCGGCCTTTCCCGGCTGGATGCCGCCCTGATCATCGAGGCGTTGGCCACAGGCTGCCCCACCATCTCGGCCTATATCTCGATCCACAACATGGTCGCCGGGATGATCGACATCTACGGCGATGCCGCCCAAAAAACCGCCTATCTGCCCAGGCTCTGCGGCATGGACTGGCTCGCCAGCTATTGCCTGACCGAACCCGGTGCTGGCTCCGATGCCGCCGCTCTCACCACCCGCGCCATTGCCGATGGCGACGACTATGTTTTAACCGGCACCAAGCAATTCATCTCCGGTGCCGGGGTCAGCCAGCTTTACCTCGTCATGGCACGCACCGGCGGGCCGGGTGCCGCGGGTGTCTCGGCCTTTTTGGTCGAGGCCGGAACGCCCGGCCTCAGCTTCGGCCCCAACGAACAAAAAATGGGCTGGAACGCGCAGCCCACCGCCCAGGTGATCATGCAGGATTGCCGCATCCCCGCCGCCAACCGGCTGGGGCCAGAAGGCACGGGCTTCAAAATCGCCATGGCCGGGTTGGATGGCGGCCGCATCAATATCGGCGCCGCCTCGCTCGGCGGTGCCCAGGCCGCACTCGATAAAACCATCAGCTATCTCGGAGAGCGCAAAGCCTTCGGCCAGACCCTCGACAATTTCCAGGCCCTGCAATTTCGCATCGCCGACATGGCCACCTCGCTTGAGGCCGCCCGCCTGCTGTTATGGCGTGCCGCCACGGCACTCGACGCGCAATCGCCGGATGCCACCCGCCTCTGCGCCATGGCCAAGCGCCTCGCCACCGATACCGGCTTCGAGGTCGCCAACGCGGCCCTGCAACTGCATGGCGGCTACGGCTATCTCGCCGATTACGGCGTCGAGAAAATCGTCCGCGATCTGCGCGTCCACCAGATCCTGGAAGGCACCAACGAGATCATGCGGGTGATTATCTCTCGGCAATTATTGAAAGCGGGATGATGCCAAAAATCGCCTGTCTCGGCCTCGGGAATATGGGCTTGCCCATGGCCATAAACCTGCTGAAAGCCGGCCATCTCGTCGTCGGATACGATGTCGCCCCCGCCGCCCGCGATGCCGCCCGCGCGGCGGGGATCACCCTCGCGCCTGATGCCGCAACAGCGGTCGCCGGGGCCGATGTGGTGCTCACCATGCTGCCGAACGGAAATTTGGTCCTGGATTTGTACATCTCCGGCATATTAACCGCCGCCCCGCCAGGCTGCCTGTTCATCGACAGCTCGACGATCGATGTCGCCAGCGCGCGCGCCGCCCATGACCTCGCCCAAAAGGCGGGCCAAACCAGCCTGGACGCACCGGTCTCCGGCGGGGTCGGCGGCGCTAGCGCGGGCACGCTCACCTTCATGGTCGGCGGCGATCAAGCCGCCTTCGCCCGCGCTGAACCGATCCTCGCCGCCATGGGCAAAAAAATCGTGCATTGCGGCCATAACGGCGCCGGGCAGGCGGCCAAAATCTGCAATAACATGATCCTCGGCATCTCGATGATCGCGGTGTCCGAGGCGTTCGTCCTCGCTGAAAAACTTGGGCTCAGCGCCCAGTCATTATTCGATGTCGCATCCACCTCATCCGGCCAATGCTGGTCGCTCACAACCTATTGCCCAGTGCCGGGGCCGGTCCCGGCCAGCCCCGCCAATAATGGCTACCAACCCGGCTTCGCCGCCGCACTGATGCTGAAAGACCTGGCGCTCTCACAAGACGCCGCAGAGGCCAACCACGCCCACACCCCGCTCGGCCACCACGCGGCGGAAATCTACCGGCAATTCGTCGAAGCTGGTGGCGGCAATCAGGATTTCTCGGCGATCATCAAGGTGCTGCGCATGTAAAAAAAGCCGCTTTTTAAAAAAAGCGGCACCAAAAATTTTTGTGACTCTGGGCTACGGGGTTAATGGCGCCATAGTTCATGGCTCAGACTAAAAAAGTTTTTTGTTTTTTTTTCAGAAAAAGAAATTTTTTATATTCTCATCGCATCATTGCCGCTGCGCGCCCCAGCCCATAGGCGCCAGCCGCCAGCGCGCCGACGAAAAACCCGATGGGCCAGTCGCTTTCATAGGACAGCGCGATGGCAGCCCAGATCACAACGAGCGCGATAACGACAGACAGCGCCATGGCCACGCCTGGCCGCGTGGTCAGCGCGCGTGCGCAGGCGGGCGGGCCGACCAGCAGGCTGAATACCAGCAAGGCCCCCACCACAGGCAGCGCCATGGCGGTGGCAAGCCCGAGAAGTGCGAGAAACAACAGCTCGACCCGCCCGGCATGGACACCGCGCGCCACCGCCAGTTCGGGGGAGATGGCACTCAGCAACAAGGGCCGGAAAAAAATCAGCACGAGCGCACAAATCCCCGCGCATATGCCGCCCACCGGCAACAGCGCCGCGCGGCTCACCCCGAGCAATTGCCCGAATAACAGCGCATAGGCCGAGGCCGCGTATTGTCCGGAAAGTGACAGGCAGAGGGTGCCCACGCCCAGCAGCGTGATCAGCGTCAGCGCCGTCGCCACATCGGCACGCTGGCGGCGGCCAAGGCGGCTGATCCCCGCCACGCCGAGCAGCGCGAAACCGACCAGCCCCCAAAACGGGTTCACCCCCGCCAGCCCCGCCGCCGCCGCCCCGGGGAACGTGCCGAGCGGCAGCGCATGGGCGGCGAAGCTCGCCCCCCGAATGACCACGAAAAACCCCACCATGCCCGCGACAATCGCCAGCATCGTGGCTGCCGCCCAGCTATTCAGCATAAAGCCGGAAAACATCGCGCCTCAGACTCTCATGGTCCGGTCGCGCCGCAACCCTGATGCCAAATAGATGGTAAAAATAATCGTTACGATAAAAAAACTCACCGGCCAGCCATGGCCGCCGCTCCAGTTATAGCTGTCATAGGCAAGCCACACCCCACCCCAACACGCCGCAACCCCGATCACCACGGCGAGCCCGATTGCCCTGCCCGGGCGGCGCGCAAGCCGCAATGCCGCCGCCGCCGGGCCAATGAGCAACGCGGTCGACAGGATCGCGCCGATCGTCATCGCGGACAGGGTCACCGCAAGCGCCAGCATCAACAAATGCAAAAACCCGATCAGCCGCACATTCACGCCTTGCACACCCGCCAGCTCCGGTGCCGCGGCGCATAACAGCAGCGGGCGATGGATCATCGCCATCACAACCATCGCGCCTGCCCCAAGCCCCAGGCTCAGCTTCACCATGCCGGGCGGGATCGCGAACATCGAGCCGAACATCACCGAGATCGCCGCGCCTGACGTGCTTCTCATCGTCACATCGAAATACAACAACAACGCCGTCACCCCGAGCCCGGCGCCCAGGAACACCCCGGTGGCGAGGTCGCGTTCCCGCGCCCGCTGCACGCCCACCATCTCCAGCACGCCAGCGCCCAAAACCGCCAGTCCGAGAAAGCCGAAAAGCGGGTTGACCCCGAACAGAAACGCCCCTGCGCCCCCGGCGGAACTTACATCCGCCAGCGCATGTCCGGCGAAACTCTGGCCGCGTATAATGGTGAACACGCCGACCATGGCAGAGAGCATAGCCGCGCAAAAGCTAACGCCAAGTGCCGCGCGCACCGGCCCATTCTCGAAAAACCCCGGCGTCAGCAGTGCCCCGGCACCCACCATCAGGGGATCGCCGCCACATGCTCAGGGTGCTCGTCCACGGAATTATCTGGGTGCGGTCCCCGCACGAGTGGCAGTTCATCCGCTGCCCCGGCGGCGACCACCAGCACCCTTCCATGCACGCGGATCACGTCGATATGATAGCCATATAACGCGCTCAGCACCTCGGTGCGCACAACCTCACTCGGCGTGCCGCTCACCGCCTTGCCATGCGCGAGGTAGACAATCCGGTCCATGCTCCCCAGCAGCGGGTTCATATCATGCGCGCTCACCAGCACCGTCACGCCATGCTCGTGGCTCAATCCGCGCAGCAGCGTCACAATCTCGGCCACAGCGCGAAGGTCGAGATTGGCGAGCGGCTCATCCAGCAGCAGCAATTTTGGGCGGCGGATCAGCGCATGGGCGATCAGCACGCGCTGTTGCTGCCCGCCAGATAGTGCCCCCACACGCTGATCGGCGAAGTCCAGCGCGTTCACCGCCGCCAGCATCTCATCTACCAGGCGGCGCCGTTTTGCACGTGGCCATGACAGACCGAATTTGTGCCCGTCCAGCCCCAGCGCCACCATGTCCCGCGCGCGCAGCGGTAAATCGACGTCGAGCTGTAGTTTCTGCGGCACATAGCCCACATCGCCATGCAAGCCGCGTTCACCCGCCACCAGCACAATGCCTGTTTGTGATGTCTCAAGCCCCAATATGCTGCGCATCAGGCTGGTCTTGCCCGACCCATTGGACCCGATCAGCCCGCAAAACGCCCCTTGCCCCAGGCTGAAACTCACATTCCTCAGCACCTCCCGCCCGTCATAGGCAAGGCTGACATCCTCGACGCTCAACAATGCGCGCGCCTCGTGCATCATCCGGGCGCTTTGCCCAGGGGCGGCGTTGATTGTCCATGTTCCACAGCCGCGCGCAGCGCCATGGTCTCGGCCAGCATCCAGGATTGATAATCATAACCGGGCGCCGGCATGGTCTCATACACCCCGACCACGGGAATGTGGTTCGCCCGCGCCAGGGCCAGGAATGAGGCCGTCAGCGGGTCGGTCACCTGCTCGTTATAGACCAATGCCCGCACCTTGTGGCCGCTGAGCAGCAAATCCTGCGCCGCGACATCCTGCGGGGCGGGGTCCGTGCCATTCATAATCGCCGCCTGCAACGTGAACGGTGTCAGAATCTCGGCCCCGGCAGCGGTCAGCAGCGCATCCCCCACGGGCTCCGTCACCGCCACGGGCACGCCTGGATCGGCTGATTTTATCGCCGCCAGCGCCGCGCGCCATGGGCCAAGGCTGGCGTCGAAGCGCGCGGCATTGGCCCGGAAATCGTCAGCGTGTTGCGGCTGCATGGTGGCGAGTATGGCGGCAAGCGCATCGGCCACACGCGGCATGGTTAGCGGATCATACCACAGATGCGGGTTGGGTGTGTTATCCGGCAAACCCAATAGACGCTGCACGTTGATCACCCGGCGTTGCGCGTCCGGGGCGGCATCCAGCATCCGCCCGGCCCAGTCATCATATCCCAGCCCATTTTCCACCACCAATTGCGCCCCGGCCAGCCTGGCCGCGATTTTCGGGTTCAATTCAAACTCATGCGGGTCGGTATTGGGGTCCGAGATGATGGCGCTGACGGTCACATAACGCCCGCCAATCTGCGCGATGACATCGGCGTATTGCGTCTCCACCCCCACTGCCTTAACGGGCGCGGCGGCGGCGGCGGCGGCGGCGGGGCAGGGGGCTGATACCAAACAAAACACCGCCACGGCCGGAATGGATTTCAGCAAACCAATCCCCACTGCCGCCCGCCGGTCACAGCCACATGCGTTGAATTTCAGGGTGCTTGTCGAAAAACTGGTGCTTCAGCGCACCCAGCACATGCGCGCCCAGCACGCCATAAAGCGCATATGAGAGATAGGTATGGATATGGCCGAACAACGTATGCACATAGGCTTTGCTGGCCGGGTCCAGGCCTGTGATAAAGCTTAAGCGGAACCAGGGGATAATCCAGAACAGCTTCATCGGGTGGCTGGCGGCGGCACTCCACGCGCTGTCATGGATCCAGCCTGTTACCGGCAGCGCCAGGATCAACGCATACAGCGCCAGATGCGCCGCATGCGCGGCCAGCGCCTCAAGCGGCCGATAGGCGGCGGGCAGCGGCGGTGGCTTGTGCGTAAGGCGCCACAACACCCGCGCGATGAACAACCCCAGCACCGTGATCCCGAGCGATTTATGCAGATCGATCATCGGCCTGACATCGGCATCCGGCACATAGCCAGCGCCGATCGCAAGGATGACATTGGCGGTGATAAACAGCGCGATCAGCCAATGCAGCGTGACCGCTGTTTTGGTGTATTTATCCACTGCGGCCATGAAATTTTCTGCTCCTTATCACATCGCACGCAGTGTTTACCGCGTTTTTCCATATCCGGCCAATACGGCCTTGTCATCACGCCCCGCCACCCCTTGGCAAGCCCGGTTTTATCCCACATGAAGCGAGCACCCAAAAGGATAAATTTGTGAGCCACGATCCCGAGGCGGTTTTGCACCGCACATCGCCGCGCTTCACGCATCCGCCCACGCCCTTGCCCAGCCTGATCATCCACGGTTCGGTGTTCATCCTCTGGGTTTTGCTGCTGGCCAACGCGCTGCTTGGGCGTGGCTTCCATGGCTGGGCGGTCGGCCTCGTTTATATCCTGTACGACACCTTGCTGCTCGCCTTCACCTTCTGGCAAACCCTGCCGCTGCGCCTTGCCCCCCGGCCATCGCCACGGCCCACCACACGCCCCAGCCTCGCCGTCATCATCGCAGCCTATAACGAGGAGAGCGTCCTCGCCGCGACCATCCGCTCCCTGCTTGCGCAGAGCGACCCGCCGGATGAGATCATCGTCGCCGATGACGGCTCAACCGACGGCACCGCCGCCTTGCTCAGTGCCCAGTTCGCGCTGGTGCCACCAGCCATCGGCGCCATCAGCGCGGTCAGCGCCGCCGTACCCGGGTTGCGCTGGCTGCGCGCGCCGCGTGGCGGCAAGGCCAGGGCGCTCAACCGCGCCATTGCGCTGGTCGGGTCGGCGTTATTCCTGACCGTCGATGCCGACACCATCCTCGCCGACGACGCCATCGCCGCCATGCGCGCGGCCTTCGCCTCCACACCCGGATTGGTCGCGGCCACCGGCGTGCTGGCACCCTTTTGTGATGGCACGCTCAAAGGCCGGTTTTTCGAATGGTTCCAGACCTATGAATATGTCCGCAATTTCCTCGGCCGCTACGCCTGGGGACGGATGGACAGCCTGTTGTTGATCTCGGGCGCGTTCGCGGGCTTCCGCACCGCGCCGGTTATCGAGGTTGGCGGGTTCGATCCCGATTGCATGGTCGAGGATTATGAACTCATCCACAGGCTGCGGCGTTTTGGTTACGACCAAGGTCGGGATTGGCATTCCACCGTGCTCGGCACGGCGCGCGCGCGCACCAGCGCCCCGGCGGGAATGATGGCGTTTTTGCGCCAGCGCCGCCGCTGGTTCGGCGGGTTTTTGCAAACCCAGCTCTGG
>JAQNCU010000130.1 GCA_029077775.1 Acidocella sp.
AGGCCGGACTGGCGGCATTTGATGTTGAGGAATTTCTCGGCCCCGAGATCGGCCCCGAACCCGGCCTCGGTGACCACGTAATCGGCGAGGCCAAGCGCGGTTTTGGTCGCAATGACGCTGTTGCAGCCATGCGCGATGTTGGCAAATGGGCCGCCATGGATGAATGCGGGGGTGCCGGACAAGGTCTGCGCGAGGTTGGGGGCCAGAGCATCGCGCAACAGGGCTGCCATGGCCCCGGCGGCCTGCAAATCCCCGGCGCGGACCGGGCGGCGTGCCATGTCCTGGCCAATGATGATGTTGGCGAGCCGGGATTCGAGGTCGGCCAGTGACGAGGCGAGACAGAAAATGGCCATGATTTCGCTGGCGGCGGTGATGTCGAAGCCGGTTTGCCGGGGCGCGCCATTGGCGGTGCCGCCAAGCCCGGTCACGAGGTCGCGCAGGGCACGGTCGTTCAGGTCGATCACGCGCCGCCAGGTGATCCGGCGCGGGTCGAGGTTCAGCGCGTTGCCCCAGTAGATATGATTATCGATCATCGCGGCGAGGAGATTATGCGCCGCCGAGATCGCGTGCAGATCGCCCGTGAAATGCAGATTGATGTCTTCCATGGGCGCGACCTGCGCCTGGCCGCCGCCCGTGGCACCGCCTTTGGCGCCGAAACACGGGCCGAGGCTGGGCTCGCGCAGGCAGATGGCGGTGCGCGCGCCTGATTTCGCGAGGGCATCGCCGAGGCCGATGGTCGTGGTGGTTTTGCCCTCGCCCGCCGGGGTGGGGCTGATGGCCGTCACGAGGATGAGTTTGCCGCGCGGTGCTGCCATCGCGCTCGCCGTGAAATCCAGCGAGATTTTGCCCTTGAAGGGGCCGTAGCGGAATAGCGCGCCCGGCGGGATGCCAAGCTGACCGGCGATCTCCTCGATCGGGCGTAGGGTGGCGGCCTGGGCGATCGCGATGTCGCTATGGGGGTCGATGGTTTGGCGTTGGGACATCAGCCGGGACTAGCAAGTAACCGGGGCACATGAAAACCCCGGCGGGCGGCCGGCCGCGAAATTCAACCGCGCTTCCAGCGCCTGGCCGATATTTAGCATCGGGCCTTCCTCATAAAGCCGCCCCCATAATGAAATGCTGTGCGGCACGTTATGGGTTTTGGCCCCGGTATCGTTATCCGGGGCGAGGTTGCGGGTGAGCGAGACAGGCGGCCTGGTGGGTGTGCCGATCAGCGAGGTGGGCAGGCAAAGGCTCGGGTGGCCCGTGAAATTGGTGATTGTGAGCATCGGCCCGACCAGGCTGGGGCCGATGATGACATCGACCTGTTGGAACAACCTATCCATCTCCTGCATGATCAGGCGGCGCAGGCGGTCGAGCTGGATGTGGTCCACGGCGGAGAGGAACCGCGCTTTGCGGAAACTGTTGGGCCAGGCATCGTCGTCCTGCCAGGTCAGCTCATCATCGCGGTTTGACAAAGTGAGATCCTCGAAGGCTGCGGCGGCCTCGGCCATCAGCAGTGAGATCAGGGAGTCATAGGGCAAATCCGGGCGGCTGAGCGGGACCAATGTCAGCCCAAGTTCGGCGGCGAGGGCGAGCATGTCGCGGTCGGTGGTCAGGGTTTCAGGGTCGGCGAAATCGGCCTCGAAATAGCCCAGGCGCAGACCGGCGATGGGGGCGAAGCTGTTGAAGGTAAACGGGGCGGTGATCTGGCAGGGGTCGGCGGCATCCGGGACGATGATGGCGTTGAGCACCAGAGCGGTATCTTCAACCGAGCGGCAGATGGGGCCGATTTTGTCGAGCGACCAGCACAGCGCCATGGCCCCGCTGCGTGAGACGCGGCCGAAGCTGGGGCGTAGACCCGTGGTGCCGCAGCGCGTGGAGGGGGAGATGATGGAGCCCAGGGTCTCTGTGCCGATCGCGAAAGCGGCGAGCCCCGCGGCGGTGACACAGGCCGAGCCTGCGCTGGAGCCGCTGGAGCCTTCATCGAGATTCCACGGGTTGCGGGTGCGCCCGCCATACCAAAGGTCACCATAGGCCAGCGCGCCGAGCGTGGTTTTGCCGAGCAGGATGGCCCCGGCTTCGTGCAGGCTTTGGGTGATCGGCGCGTCGGTCTCAGGCGTGCGCGTCTGGTAGGGTTCCGCACCCCAGCCTGTGGTGATACCCGCCGTGTCGATAAGGTCTTTCATGCCATAGGGGATGCCATGCAGAGGGCCGAGCCAGATGCCGCGTGCCAGCATATCGTCGAGTTCGGCGGCGCGCTTGCGGGCGAAATCCGCCGTGACCATGGCGAAACCGTTCAAGGCCGCGCCAAAGCGGGCGATGCGGTCGAGATAAATATTCGTCAGGCGTAAGCAGGTGATCTGCTGGGCTTTGACCCAATGCGCGAGCGCGCCGAGGGGCGCGAAGGCGATGTCATCGTCATGCGCGGGCAAAGGCGCTTCGCGCGGTTGCCACGCGAAGCCGCTGGCGGTTGGCATAATGAAGCCGGGCAGGCGCGGGTCAAAACGGGTGGCAGGGGGCAGGCCGCCAGGCAGGGCCAGAGCCCGGCGGGCCTGGGCCATGGCAATTTGCGGTTCGAGATTATCCAGCATCAACGCGCGCTCAGCCGGGGTGTAGGAGATGCCAAAAAGCGCCTCGGCGGCTTCGATGCTGGCGGTCGTCAGAGGCGACTTCGTAGACAAATGTGGCTCCCGGCTGGTTTTGCCAGGAGTATAGGGCGGGATGGGCCGGGGCGAAACCGCCACGCGGCGCCACCCCGGCCATTCATATCACGCGGCGTCGTCCGATTTACGGTCCGCGCGCTTGCGGGCGTTCGGGTCCAGGTGCTTTTTGCGCAGCCGGATGGCCGATGGCGTGACCTCGACCAGCTCGTCATCCTCGACATAGGCAATGGCCTGTTCCAGCGTCATCTTGCGGGGCGGCACCAGCAGCAGCGCCTCATCCTTGCCGGCGGCGCGGATATTGGTGAGCTTCTTTTCGCGGACCGGGTTGATGTCCAGGTCGTTCTCGCGCGAATGCTCGCCCAGAATCATGCCGACATAAACCTTCTCGCCGGGGGAGACGAACATGACTCCACGATCTTGCAGCGCGAACAGGGCGTATTGCACCGCCTCGCCATCGGCAGAGGAAATGAGCGCGCCATTGCGGCGGCCCTCGATAATGCCCTTCCAGGGGCCATACCCGGCAAACAGGCGGTTCATTACACCGGTGCCGCGTGTGTCGGTGAGGAACTCGCCATGATAGCCGATCAAACCGCGCGCGGGGATACGGAAGGTGAGGCGCTGTTTGCCGCCGCCCGAGGGCCGGATGTCGGATAATTCGCCCTTGCGGCGGGACATTTTATCCACCACCGCGCCCGCATAGGGCTCATCGACATCGATCAGGCATTCCTCATACGGCTCCTCGCGGTCGCCAGTGTCCTCATTTTTGCGGGTGAGGACGCGGGGGCGGCCGATGGTCAGCTCGAATCCCTCGCGCCGCATCTGCTCGATCAACACGCCGAGCTGGAGCTCACCACGGCCTGAGACCTCGAAGGCGTCGGTCTCGGAGCTGTCGGCGACATGGATGGCGACGTTACCCTCGGCCTCGCGGTAGAGCCGGTCGCGGATCTGGCGGGAGGTGACCTTCTTGCCCTCGCGGCCGCCCAGCGGGCCGTCATTGATGCGGAAGGTCATGGACAGGGTCGGCGGGTCGATCGGCGTGGCGGGCAGCGGGCCCGTGAGGTCAGGCGAGCCGATGGTCTCAGGCACGGTGGCATCGGTCAGCCCCGCGACGGCGATGATGTCGCCCGCCGAAACCTCATCGACGGCGACACGCTCCAGCCCCCGGAAGGACAGAAGTTTTGTCAGGCGTCCGGTCTCAACCACGGTGCCATCCAGACGGTAGACCTTGACCGGCATGTTGAGCGTGGCGCGGCCCTGCTCCACCCGGCCTGTGAGCACGCGGCCCAGGAACAGGTCTGATTCCAGGATGGAGGCGACCATGCCGAAGGGGGCGGTGGCATCGAGGTTCGGCGCGGGCACATGGGCGAGGATGAGGTCGAATAGCGGGTTGAGATTCTCCCGCGCATCCTCCAGCGCGCGAACGGCCCAGCCCTGGCGACCCGAGGCGAACAGCATCGGGAAATCAAGCTGGTCGTCATTGGCGTCGAGTGCCGCGAACAAATCAAAAATCTCGTTATGCACGTCATCGGGCCGGGCGTCGCCACGGTCGATTTTATTGACCACCACGATGGGGCGCAGGCCACGGGCGAGCGCCTTGCCGAGCACAAATTTGGTCTGTGGGAGCACGCCCTCAGCGGCATCGACCAGCAGCACCGCGCCATCGACCATGTTCAGGATACGCTCAACCTCACCGCCAAAATCGGCGTGGCCGGGGGTATCGACGATGTTGATCCGGGTCTCGTTCCAGACCACCGAGGCGACCTTCGCGAGGATGGTGATGCCACGCTCTTTTTCCAAATCATTGCGGTCCAGCGCGCGGTCGGTCATCGCGGCGTGGGCGGCGAAGGCACCGGATTGTTTGAGGAGCTGGTCGACGAGGGTGGTTTTGCCGTGGTCAACATGCGCGATGATGGCGATGTTGCGGATTTTGGGACCGGACATACTGGGCAGCCTGACTGTTAAAGGCAACCGCCGGGCTGTCGCGCCATGTGAATGGGGCGATGACCCGGTGATTGCAGGTTTACACGCGGATAAATTTCAGGCCCCGCATAGCGATATTGCACCGCAAAAGCGAGGGCTAAAACCGAATGGGCGGTCTGCGGCGGTAAGTTCGGCGGGTAGACGGCTCGTCATGCGCTGTCCTTGCGGGTAATAAAGGGGTGGGGATGCATGGGGTTGGTTTGAAACAAGCGTTGTTTTGCGCAGGTCTGCTGTTATTCGCGGTGCGGCCTGCGGTGGCCGATGCACCGCCACTGGGTTGTGTGGCGGCGGGGCGGGCCGCGGAAATGGCGGCGGGCCTGCCGGCTAATTTGTTGATCTCGATCGGGATGGTGGAGAGCGGGCGGGCCGACCCCCTCACCGGGCGGGTGAGGCCCTGGCCATGGACGGTCAACGCGGACGGGCAAGGTGCCTATTTCAACACCAGGCAAGATGCCGAGGCGTTTGTGCGGCTGGCGGAATCCTCCGGCGCGCGCGATGTCGATGTCGGGTGTTTTCAGGTCAGCTTACAAAGCCACAGGGATGCGTTCGCCAACCTGGACGAGGCTTTCGACCCGGTGGCGAACGCCAATTATGCCGCGAGGTTTTTGCTGACATTAAAGGCTCAGACCGGGTCATGGGATGCCGCGATTGCGGATTATCATTCATCGACGCCGGATTTGGGCTTGCCCTATCAGCGCCGCGTGCTCGCCGCGTGGCGGGGCCTGGGTGACGCGCCGCCGGGGGGTGACATGTTTGGCGATGATCTGCCGGACCCGGCGGTCATTATGCAGACGGCGGCGGCGCGGCGGATAAAGGTTTACACGCTGGATGATGCCGCCGGGGCGGGGTTAGCGAAGGGGCTGCCGAAGGTGATTTCACCATGAGGAGGTAATACCAGCTGGCCTAAAGAATGACTCTCGGCGGGCAGCAAGCGCTTCTTTTTGTGAACAAAAAGAAGCAAAAAAACATTATTAATCTGGGCCATTGGGGTTCCAGAAGCCCGGCACCGGCATAACAGAAGTTTTTTGCGCCGCTTTTTTTCAAAAAAGCGGCTGCTTACTTGGATGTGTCACTGTCTTCGCGGATTGGTATAAGAGCTTCTTGTTTGCAAAATGAAAGCAAAAACCTTTTGATTTCATACCCCGCGCCTTCAACATCCGTTGAAAAAACCGCGAGTTTTTGCGTGCTTTTTTTTATAAAGCGCCGCTTATTTTCTTAGATCTCCAGCAGCATGCGGCGCGGGTCTTCGAGGCTTTCCTTTACGCGGACGAGGAAGGAGACGGCTTCACGGCCATCGATGATGCGGTGGTCGTAGGAGACGGCGAGATACATCATCGGGCGGATTTCCACCTTGCCGCCGATGGCGACGGGCCGGTCCTGGATTTTGTGCATGCCCAGAATGGCCGATTGCGGCGGGTTGAGGATGGGGGTGGACATGAGCGAGCCGTAGACGCCGCCATTGGTGATAGAGAAGGTGCCGCCGGAGAGGTCTTCGAGCTTGAGCGTGCCGTCTTTGGCGCGTTTGGCGAAGCCGGAGATTGTCGCTTCGATCTCGGCGATGGATTTCTGGTCGGCATCACAGATGACGGGGACGACGAGACCGTTCGCGCCGCCGACGGCGATGCCCATGTGCACGAAGTTTTTATAGACGATCTCGTCACCGTCGATTTCAGCATTCACGGCGGGGAATTCCGCCAGGGCGGCGATGACGGCTTTGACAAAGAAGCCGTTGAAGCCGAGGCGCACGCCTTTATGCTTTTTCTCGAAGGCCTCTTTGTAGTCGGCGCGCAGGGCCATGATCGCGCTCATATCCACTTCATTGAAGGTGGTGAGCATGGCGGCGTTGTTCTGGGCTTCCTTAAGCCGGGCGGCGATGGTTTTGCGCAGACGGGTCATTTTCACCCGTTCCTCGCGGGCATCGGCGGCGCGGGCCGGTTTGGCGGCGGCAGGGGCCTGTGGTGCCGGCGGTTTGTTGATGAAGGCGAGAACATCGCCCTTCGAGACCCGGCCATCCTTGGCGGTGCCCGTGCCGATCTCGGCCTCAGAGATTTTTTTCTCCGCCATCATTTTGGCGGCGGCGGGCAGCGCGCCGGGGCGGGCAACGGGGCCAGGGGCCGGTTTGGGCGGCACCACGCCCGGCGTGGCGATTGCGGAGGCAGCGGCGGCTTGTTTTGGTGCGGGTACGGGGGTTGCGGCGGCACCTGCGGCACCGGCGGCACCGATGCGGCCGAGCAGGGCGCCGATTTCAACCTCGGCACCTTCCTCAGCGAGGATTTCTGAAATCGTGCCAGCCTCCGGCGCGTTGACCTCAACGGTGACCTTATCGGTTTCAAGCTCCACCACGGGCTCATCGGCGGCAACGCTGTCACCGGCTTTTTTGATCCAGCGGGCGATGGTCGCGGTGGTCACGCTCTCTCCGAGTGTGGGGACTTTGATGTCGGCGGCCATGGTTGCTCCTGAGTTTAGACACGCAGATGATCGATAAGGGGGTTCACCTGACGGATTAGAGGGTTTTGGGCGGCGAGGGAACCGCGCGGTTACACGGTCAGCGCCTCGTTCACCAACGCGGTCTGTTCGGCGATGTGGGTTTTGGCGAGGCCGGTCGCCGGGCTGGCGGCGGCTTTGCGCCCAACATAGCGTGGGCGCCGGGCGGCATTGTCCAGGCAGGTGAGAACACCCTCGATCCGCCGGTCCACAAAGGTCCAGCCGCCGTTATTCTCGGGCTCCTCCTGGCACCAGACCAGTTCGGCCTTGGTGTAGGGTGCCAGCGCGTTTTTGAGCGATTTGGCGGGGAAGGGATAGAATTGTTCCAGCCGGATGATGGCG
>JAQNCU010000131.1 GCA_029077775.1 Acidocella sp.
ACCGAACGTGATGAATTCGTCTATCAGGAAATGTTGACCCATGTGCCGCTGCTCGCGCACGGGACGCCCAAAAACGTGCTGATCATCGGTGCTGGCGACGGTGGCGTGCTCAAGCATGTTTTGATGCACAAAACCGTGGAACGCGCGGTGATGGCTGAAATCGACGGCGAGGTGATCCGTTTGTCGAAGGAATTCCTCCCCGGCATCGGCGGCGACGCCTGGACCGACCCGCGCGCCGAGGTGATCGTGGGCGACGGGATCGACTATGTAGCCAAAGCGCCGGATGGCATTTTCGATGTCATCATCGTGGATTCTACTGACCCGATCGGCGTCGGTGAGGTTTTGTTCACCGATGAGTTCTATAGGCATGCGGCGCGGATATTATCCGCGCAGGGGCTTATCGTGAACCAATGCGGCGTGCCCTTCATGCAGGCCGATGAACTGCGTGAAACATCCATCCGTCGCGCGCAGTTCTTTCCCCATGTCACGGCCTATATCGCGGCGGTTCCAACCTATGTCGGCGGGTACATGACCCTTGGCTGGGCGGCCAAGGATGCATCTCTCTCCGCCCATTCGGTCACCGAGATCGCTGCGCGCGCTAAGGCCGCCGGGATTACCGGAAAATCCGAATATTGGACCCCGCATATCCATGTCGCGGCGTTCTGGCTCCCGCCTTATATCGCCAAACACCTTCCATAAGGGGAGATCATTCGTTCTGGTCGTCAAACGGGCTATCCCCGTCTTGGATCCAGCCCGCGCAGTTGAAGCACCTGCCGCTTAGGTTGCGCAGCCCATGGCCTGGTTGCTCCAGAAGGCTGCCGCATTGCACGCATCCTGTTTCCGGCACGGTCAGCTTCATTGACGGATATATTTGCTGCATCCGGCCTTTGCCGGGTTCCATATGTTTCATGTCAACTCCCTTAAAA
The DNA here is from genome assembly GCA_029077775.1 of Acidocella sp. Classification (GTDB taxonomy): domain Bacteria; phylum Pseudomonadota; class Alphaproteobacteria; order Acetobacterales; family Acetobacteraceae; genus Acidocella. The sequence goes on from JAQNCU010000131.1 coordinate 927, forward strand.
CGGGCGCCGGCGCGGGGGAACGATCAGCCATGTGCTTGATATCGTTCAAACCGCGACCGGACAGCCGAGACATTACTGCAATTAGCTCGTGATGACGTGACGGTCATTCAACGGATTCCGAGATGAATTCGGCAACATATCGGCGAATTCATGCAGCGATAAGCGACGAAAGCCCGGTAGAACGCGCTCACAACGGCGCGAATGATTGGATACATCCTTGATAGATCGATCCTGAACCTCAATTGTGAACCATGGTCATTGCCCACATCAACCGCATCAGCACGGCCCATCCCCCGCATGACGTGCACCAGGCCTATCAGAATTTCATCGCTCAGGCGCTTGCCCCCGGTAAAGCCCGCACGGTCTTCACGCGCATGGCAAGCCGCGCTGGCATCGCGCACCGTTATTCTGTGCTCCACCAGGATGGGCTGGTTGAGGCCGATGCCCCGCGGACGGGATTTTACCGGCGCGGCGCCTATCCCGGTACGGCCGCCCGGATGGGTGCCTATGCCGAACATGCCCCGGCTTTGGCCGAACGGGCAGTCGCTGGGTTGGACCTTGGGGATGAGACCGCGCGGATCACGCATCTCATTGTCGCTTCCTGCACGGGCTTCGTCGCCCCTGGGCTGGACCAGTTGCTGGCCAAGCGGCTCGGGCTCCGGCCTGATCTATTGCGCACTGTCATTGGCTTCATGGGCTGTGCCGCCGCTGTTCCTGCCCTCCGTGTCGCGCAGGCGACAATCCTGGCGGACCCCTGCGCCCGGGTGCTCGTGATCAATCTGGAATTATGCACCCTGCATATGCAGGAGACCGATGATGTCGAAATCGCGCTGTCGTTCCTGTTATTCGGCGATGGCGCCACCGCCGCCCTGGTCACGGCGCACCCACATGGTTTGGCACTGGGAAATTTTCGAACCACGCTGATCCCGCAGACCGAGGACCATATCACCTGGGTCATCGGCGACCAGGGCTTCATTATGCATCTCTCGGGTAAGGTGCCTGGGGTTATCTCGCGCACATTGCGCGCCGACCCGGGTGCCGTGCTCGGGGCCGAAGGCACACAGGCGATCGATTTATGGGCCGTTCATGGCGGCGGCCGCACAGTGCTGGATGCCGTGCAATCCGGCCTGGCGCTGCCTGATACCGCGTTGACGCGCTCCCGCGCCATCCTCGCTGCCCATGGCAATATGTCCTCGGCCACCATCATGTTCGTGCTGGCGGGCATGATGCCACCAACATCCACCCCTGGCCAGCGCGGCTTTGCCATGGCCTTCGGGCCGGGCATGGTGGCGGAAACCTTTCACTTCACCGCCGTATGATCGACCTTTCCGCCCGGGTCGACCTGCCTGAGCAAATGGACGGGCCGGAGATTGATGAGGCGGTCTATCAGCGTTGCCTGCGTGACCTCGCCATGGTTAATCGCGTCACGTTCACGCACCGCGCCGCAATATCCTGGCTCAACCGCGCCACGAAAAATCTGCCCCAGGGTGCCAGCCTCGCCATCTTCGATGTCGCCTATGGCCATGGCGATCTTCTGCGCGCCATCGCGCGTTGGGCCCAAAAACGTGGCTTCACGGTCCGGCTTTCCGGCATCGACCTCAACCCGCGCAGCGCCGCCGCGGCCCGGCTCGTCACGCCGGTTGATATGAACATCGACTATCTCACGGGCGATGTCTTCGATTACGTGCCGGATACCGCGCCGGACTTTATTGTTACCTCGCAATTCACGCATCATTTAACAAATGTCGACCTCGTGCGGTTGCTCTGGTGGTTGGAACAGCACGCCACGAGAGGCTGGCACATTACGGATTTGCACCGCCACGTCATTGCCTATTTCGGCTTTCCCGTGCTGGCGTCGCTCATGAGCTGGCACCCCATCGTGCGTTATGATGGCCAAATTTCGGTTGCCCGTAGCTTCACATCCCAGAATTGGCGGGAATTGCTGCAGCAGGCTGAGCTTACGGCGGAAATCTCCTGGCGGCTACCGTTCCGCCATGGCGTCAGCCGCCTCAAATGAACCAAATTCTGATCGCGGGTGGCGGCCTTGCGGGTAGTGCCGCCGCCATCGCCCTGGCCCGCGCCGGGCGGAAGGTCACGCTGATCGAGCGGGAGGCAGCGCCAGCCCATAAAATCTGCGGCGAATTTCTCAGTATCGAGGCGCAATCCTACCTGGCTGAAACGGGGCTTGATCTCGCCGCGCTTGGTGCTGCGCCCATCACCCATGTCCGGTTCGTGCGCGGTGGCTCCAGCACGGTGGCCAAACTTCCCTTCCAGGGCCTCAGCCTGACCCGCAAGACGCTCGATGAAGCCCTGCTTAACGCCGCCGCGCAAGCGGGTGTCGATGTGCGGCGCGGCCACGCCGTGCGCCACATATCGGCGGCTGGCGGCGCGCTTAGCGTGGCCATGGATGGCGGCGCGCGCTTGTCGCCGCAAATCCTCCTGCTCGCATCCGGCAAGCATGAAATCCGCGGCGCTGCCCGTCTCGCCCGCCCTGGCACGCTGGTCGGTTTTAAAACCTATTTCAACCTGCGGCCCGAGGCCATTGCCGCCCTGGCCTCGCATGTCGAACTGATCATCTTCTCTGGTGGCTTCTATGCCGGGCTGCAAATGGTCGAGGGCGGGCTTGCCAATTTATGTCTGTTGGTTCCCACCGCATTGCTCGCCCGGGTTGGCGGCAAATTCCCGGCGCTGCTGGCGCATCTGCAATCGCTCAGCCCGCATCTCGCTGGCAGGTTGGCCGGTGCCACGGATCATCTATCCGTGCCGCTCAGCATCGCGCGGGTGCCTTATGGCTTTGTCTACCGCCCTGACGCTCAAGACCCGCCCGGCCTGTTCCGTCTGGGCGACCAGGCCGCCGTTATACCCTCCTTTTCTGGGGATGGCATGGCCATCGCGCTGCACAGCGCTGCGCGCGCGGCGGAGGCTGTTCTGGCGGGACGCCCCGCGCCTGCGTATCACCAGCAGTTGCGCGCGGATGTTGCCGCCCAGATAAAACGCGGCATGGTAATCCAGAATTTATGTGCCCGCCCGCTTATAAATGCTGTGCTGCCCGGTCTCGTGCGGCTGGTCCCGGCCATTTTGCCGCTCGCCGCGTCGCTCACCCGCGTGCCTGCTGCCGCCCGGCTTTATACTTGACATAAATCTATCACACTTTGCGCCCGCGCATTGCTGTATCCGGCAAATAACATCGACCGGAGTATATCTGTGACCTTCGCCTATATCATGCATCTCGCCGCCTATTCTGACGGCGTTCTTTACGTCCTCGCAGGGCTGCTGCTTGTGGCTCTGGCTGTGATTATAGACCGCTCCTGGTCGCTGCGGAGCACGATCATCCAGGGCAAATCCATCATCCGCGCTACCGCCTCGCACCCGGCCCTCACCCATGGTGATCTTAGCGACCTGCTGCGTAAGGCCGGGGCGCTGCCGGAAGCGGCCTTGCTGGACACCGCGATCCGCCATCTGGATACCGCCTCAACCGATTCCATGGCCAACCGGCTCGACGAGTCGATCATGCTGATCGCGCCGCTGCTCGACCGGCGGTTATGGATTCTTGATACCGTCGTCACGCTGGCACCGCTGCTTGGCCTGTTCGGCACCATCATTGGCATGTTCCATGCCTTTTCGGTTCTCGCCCAGCCCGGCCATGCGCCAGCCGACGTTACCGCCGGGGTGGCCGATGCGTTGGTTGCTACCGCCTTTGGTATTTTCATCGCCATGTTGGGTCTGACCGGCTTCAACGCGCTGAGCAACCAGGTGCGCTTGATCATCCATCAACTCGACTCGATGAAATTAATGATCATCAACCGCACGGATGGCACCCCTGTAGTCCCCGCGCGCAGCCCCGCAGCAACGCGCGGCACGCCAGCCCCCGCGATGGCCCGGGCGTAATCCGATGAAGATGCGTTATTTCGAGTATCGGAAGGCCCGGATTGAGATCATCCCGATGATCGACGTCATGCTGTTCCTTTTGGTGTTTTTTATCATCGTCACCCTCCAGATGATCCCCGATGCCGGGGTCAACCTCCAACTCCCGACATCGAGCCAGACAACACCTCTGCCGCACCCGAAATTCACCGTCAACGTGATGCCCGATGGCAGCATAAAGGTGAAAGACGCAGTGATGACACCTGACCAGCTCACGGCGATGTTCGCCGCTGACGGTGCGCCGGATAAGACCGAGTTGACCATCGCCGCCGATAAAACCACGGCTTTTCAGCATTTCATGACCGTGATCGACGCCGCGCGGAAAGCCGGTGTCACCGATATTGGCATTGCGGCCCAACCATCAGGGAACTGATGAGTTCAAAAAATTTGTCGCACGAAAAAATCCTCCTTTCGGGGGATTTTTTTTTTGGCGCCCCATCTGCCACCGAAACGTCACAAAAACTTCGCTGAACTGAAACTGTATTTACCCGCATCCTCGTCTAAGCCCTCCGAGGTTAGTCTGGCGTGACATTACGATGCGTCATTCAGGGATCGGCAAAAAACGGGAGCTTTACAATCATGCTACAAGGACACACGCTCAGGCGCGCTCTGCGCCGCGCGCCATCGCAACGCGCCATGGTGCTCGCACTCGCTGGTTTCAGCCTCATCGCCTGTATAAAGCCAGCCCAGGCGCAAACAACCCAAATGCCAGCGACAACGGCCCCGGTTAACCTTGATCTCGGGGCCGTTCTCGCTACCGGCTCAAACAGTGCGGCGATGCTCCAGGCCACACCCGGTACCGCACCATACGAGGCCCCATCGCTCACCCCGGTGAACGCCACACAGCCCACCTCTGTGGTCAGCCAAAGGACAATCACCAATCAGTTCATCGGCACACAAAGCTACGCGGATGTCGCAGCCCTCACGCCGTCCACATCCGTCGTCAGCCCGAACGGCCCCGGCCTGCAGGAGGCTAATGGCCCGGTCATTCGTGGCTTCCAGGACGGCCAGTATAACGTCACGTTCGACGGTATCCCCATCGGTGATTCCAACGATTTCACCCACCACACAACGTCGTTCTTCGCCAATGCAGATATCGGGCAGGTCATCGTTGACCGAGGCCCCGGCACGGCGGAAACGGTGGGCGATGCCACCTTCGGCGGTACAATTTCGGTCCGCACCATCACCCCGTCGCCCACGCAAACCGTCACACCTTATGGCGAATGGGGCAGCTATGATACCAACCTCGCGGGCATACGCTATGATACGGGCAGCATCCAGGCGGCTAACGGCACCACAGCGGTGGTTGATGCCGAGCATCTGCAATCCAACGGCGCACTACGCAATGCGGGGCAGGAACGTGCCAATTTCTTCGGCAAGGTGGTCATCCCCGTGAACGACCGTACCACGGTGACGCTGGTCGTTGATTACAACAAAGTCTATCAAAACCCCGCCATCGGCGCGACACTCTCGCAGATGCAGGATTTCGGGCATAATTTCGCCTATAGCACCGACCCCAACCAGCAAAATTACTACCGTTATAACAACGATCACATCACCACCGACCTCGAATACGCCGATATTGAATCGAATTTCGGCTCGGGTTGGTTGTATGATGGAAAGCTTTACACCTTTGCCTATTATCACAAAGATCTGAACGGCGATGACCCTAACGATACGCTGGCCGATGGCACCACCCAGGCGGTGGCGGACGGCGCCATCCCCAATCTGGTGCAATATTCGCCAAATGGCGTTTCTGTCCCCGGCATTCCGGGTCAGTTGTTCACGAACTCATGGCGCTCGGTCGGCACCATCCAGCGCGTGCAGAAGGATTTTGGCTTTGGGGACATCAAGGCCGGTTTCTGGTTCGACCATCAGGTCAATACCCGCGCGGTGTCAGAGGTTATCATTAACAGCGGCAACGCCTTTGATTACGCCCCCACTGATGCCAATGGCGGCAACGTGGTCGACCGGCTGCAACATAACCAGCTCTACACGTTCCAGCCTTATGCACAGTTTGACTGGAAACCGATCGATGGCCTGACGCTGACATCAGGGGTAAAATATGCGTTCTTCAAACGCGCTTTGAACGCCACCTATAACCAGGGCACAGGCATCGCGCAGGGGTATGAGCATAATTACACGAAAATTCTGCCCTCGTTCGAAGCGCGTTATAGCTTCTCACCCAACCTCTCGGCCTATGCGCAGGCGGCAGAGGGCTTCCTCGCGCCGAATTTAAACACCTATTACACCAAGGCGCTTGGCACGTTCGCGTTGAAGCCGCAGAGCACACTGAACTTTCAGACCGGTGCGGCCTATCAGGGCGAGCATCTGGCCCTGGGCGGGGATGTCTACCTCATCCACTTCCAGAACTTCATCAACCACAAAACTGTCGATCACAACAAGGTCTTTTTCAACAATGGCGGCGTGATCTATCGCGGCATCGAGGGCGAGGCGACCTATAGCTTTGACTCCGGCTTCAGCCTGTTCGGCAATGCGGGTTACAATCAGGCGTTCCAGACCTCGACGAATGACTACATCACCAACGCGCCGCAATTCACCGCCAATACCGGAATCATATACGACAAAAATGGCGTCTA
>JAQNCU010000132.1 GCA_029077775.1 Acidocella sp.
CGTCGCGTGGTAGACCGCCGCAGTGATCGCCGGTGCCACACCAGCCAGTCCGATCTCGCCGATTCCGCGCGCGCCATAGCTGTTCAGCGCATAGTCCGGATAATCCAGAAACGTCACATCGATCTCCGGCGCATCCGCGCACGTGGCCACCAGATAATCCGCCAGATTCCCGTTGATTGGCTGCCCGTTGCGCGGGTCATAGACGGTCTGCTCCAGCAGCGCCATTCCTACACCCATCACCACCGCACCCAGGCCCGTGCAGACCAGCTCGATCTCATCGCGATACCGGCCAATGGTGGCGGCATCATAAACCCCACCCAGACAGGCGGCCATGCCGGCGATGGCGGGCAGCGCCTGGGTGCCGCCGCGCCTGCGTCCCTCCTGGCCGCCGCCGCGCAAATCGGCGACGATCTCACGGTCCCGGCTGACAATCAGCGCCCCCGCACCGGGCGGCCCACCCATTTTATGGCCTGAGACCGCGAGGCTCGCCACGCCCATGCCCAGCCAATCCTCCTTCGCGCGGCAAGCCGCCTGCACCGCATCCACATGCAGCAACGCCCCATGCGCCCCGCACAGAGCCGCCGCACCGGCGATGTCATGGCAAACACCGGTCTCATTATTCGCCGCCATCAGGCACAACAACGCCCCCGGATGCGCCGCCAGCAGCCGCGCCAGCGCGGCCATGTCCGTCGTGCCATCGGCTAAAACCGGCACAGTTATTTTATCATGCGCCACCGCGCGCACGGCATCATGCTCGGTCGCGCCCACCAGCACGGGCCGCCCTGCACCCAGTGCGCGGATCGCCAGTGCATTCGCCTCGGTCGCCCCTGAACAAAAAATCACATCGCGCGGCGTGGCATGGAAATACGCGGCCAACGCCTCTCTGGCATCTTCCAGCACCGCGCGCGCTGCCCGCCCGCTGGCATGGACTGATGATGGATTGCCCAACCCCATGGCCGCCAAGGCCGCCGCCCGCGCCTCCGGGCGTAGGGGCTCCGACGCATTGGCATCAAGATATATCATAAAATCAGTATGTTCGGCGCGGCATCAAAAAGTACGGGCGCGTGTCAGTTCCGTGATGCGCGCATCAAGTTCCGTCAGCTCCCGCCGTAACAGGTCGATTTCATGCAAAAGCGGGTCCAGGCACGGGTCGCACGGCGTGCCATAGGCATCAAACCGCGGCTTGCTCTCGGCCCGCTCCACCGGGCGCGCGGGGATACCCACCACGGTCGTGCCCGCGGGCACCGCCGCCACCACCACCGCATTGGCGCCAATCCGCGCGCCATCGCCAATTTCAATGGCGCCCAGTACCTTCGCCCCGGCGCCGATGATCACGTTATCGCCCACAGTCGGGTGCCGCTTGCCCTGTTCTGAGCTGGTGCCGCCCAGCGTTACCTGATGATAAATATAAACATCATCGCCAAGCCGCGCGGTCTCGCCAATCACCACGCCCATGCCGTGGTCTATGATCAGCCGCCGCCCCAGCTTTGCCCCGGGATGGATCTCGATCCCGGTCAAAAACCGCCCGATATGCGAGACAAACCGTCCCAAGACCGTCCAGCCATGCCGCCAGAAAAAGCTGGAAACGCCATGAATGGCGGTGGCGTGCAGCCCAGGGTAGCATAATAGCACCTCCAGCCGGGACCGCGCCGCCGGGTCGCGCTCCCGATAAGCCTGGATCGTCTCCGTTAAAAACATAAGGGCCATGCGACAATTCCGTGGATAAGAAACCCCAAGCCAGCTATATTAACAGATCTGGACGGAATGTGAATTCGCAATCCGTCTATCACGATGCAAGGGATTTCGTTGACGTTCTTTGGGCAATTAGGTACCCGCATCGCTTTGGTCAACGTCTCCTCGGCGGGATTATTCTTGTGCGCCGAGGGGGTACATGTGTTAAGCCTGTATTATATATGAGTTAAATCTCAACGCGCCGACCCCGCAAGCCTCCTTACGCCCTATCTGGCGCCGGGAAGCCCGGGTTCCCCGGCGATGATGAAAGACGAGTTTGAGAAAATGCCTGAAGTTATGTTCTCCGGCCCTGAGGGCCGCCTAGAAGGTCGCTACCACCACGCTAAGGAACGCGGCGCGCCGCTGGCACTCGTGCTGCACCCGCACCCGTTGCATGGCGGCACCATGAATAACCGCATCACCTATTCCATGTACCAGATCTATCAGCGCCTCGGCTTTTCGGTCATGCGCTTTAATTTCCGGGGCGTGGGCCGCAGCCAGAGCAAATTTGACGGCGGCATGGGTGAGATCAACGATGCCGCGGCGGCGCTGGACTGGATGCAGGCGCTCAACCCCGGCCATGGCGGGTTGTGGATCTCGGGCTACTCCTTCGGTGCCTTTGTCGGCATGCAATTGCTCATGCGGCGGCCCGAGGTTTCGGGCTGGGTCTCTGTCGCCCTTCCGGCGGCGGGGTATGATTTCGGGTTCCTCGCCCCCTGCCCCTGTGGCGGGCTGATCATCCATGGCGATGCCGATGAGATGGTGCCCGAGAATTCTGTGCGCAAACTCGTCGACAAGCTCAATCTGCAAAAGGGTGTCGCCATCGACTACCGGGTGTTCGAGGGTGCCGACCATGTGTTCGCCAACCACGCCGACAAGGTGACCGAGGCTGTGGAGAGCTATGTCAGCCAGTCCCTCGCCCGCAAACAAATGGCTCTCGCCGCCGATTAATGGCTAATTCCTAAACCCGGATGATCCTTGATCGAATCGCTTTGCGATCCGATCAAGGATCTGAATCCGGCTCCAGCGGGTGGCTCGCTCAAAGACCCACCCGATACGGGCGCCGGTCAGTTGAAACTATAGCCCAACCCGATATCCGCGCCGATCTGCGTTGTCGTGCTGAATGGCTCATACAGAAAATACCCCGGATAATAGGCGGGCGGGGTCCCCGCATAGTTAAAGTGCTGCCAATAGAGCTGGGCGAAAACGTGCAGCTTGCCGCCAAGCGCGTCATCCAGCCCCAGATCCACCCGCTCCTCCGGTGTTACGCCAAAACCGTGGCTGAAGCCTTGGCTCCCATCACTCACCCCACCGCCCGCGAGCGCGAAAACCTGCCCCGTCGCCGATGCCACCAGCATCCGGCCCAATGGCTGGTCCAGCCGCCAGCCCAGCCCGAACAGCCCGGATTCGTAAAACGCCTTGCCATCCGCCGTGTTCGCCGCCACCACATCGCGGTTCCAGGCTTGATACCCGGCCACCACGAACGGGATGGACTCGCCCCCGCCAGCCAATGGAAACCCCAGCCCCACCCGCGCCTCCGCCCGGTTGAACGCCGCCCGGTCCACCGCATCCAACGCGCCGCCACCATCGATAGCCTGATAATGCCCGGCATAACGGATGTTACCGGCATCGAACTCGTAATTCAGCGCCACGTATAGATCATCGCCGCCCAGGATGCTGGTCGATATACCGGGATGCAGCGGCGCCAAAAGGCTCACCCCGACACCAAAACCAGGGATCAGCCCGCTTTCATCATCGCCCGGCGTCACATTTTCATGATACTGCGCGTGCATACCCCCGAGTTCGAGGTCGAAGCTGCTCTCTGCCGCCGCCACCAGCGGGCTGGCCGCGTGCGCTGGCAGGGACAGAACCCCCGCCACAGCCACAACCGCCATAACCATCCGCCAGCCAGTCACGATCAGAGGCCCCCATTAATTTCCCTCCACATCGTACGGGTCTGCTGGCAAACACAAGCTTAATTTCGCCTTGGCAAAGTAAAATGACGCGAGTGCAGCATTTTAGAGACATTCCTGAAAAACTCAGGATTCGTTGGAATTATCTCCAGCTTCCTTCGGAGTCGCCGAAGGTCGGGACTCAGCACTCAGGATTCTAACACCGCCTTCGCCAACCCCTTCCCCAGAGCATCGGCCAGCGATGTCCCGTCAAGCTCCCCGGCGATCGCATCGCGCACCCGGCGCATCACCTTGCGGATCTCACAGGCCAGTTCATCCCGGCAATCGTCGCAACGCCGGTAATAATTTACGCTGACACAAGATAAAGGCGCCAGCGGTCCATCCATAATCCGCACCACCTGCCCGAACGTGATCAGATCAGCAGGCTTGGCCAACGCATACCCACCGCCCCGCCCCCGCCTGCTGCGCACAAGGCCGTTACGGTTCAGTTCCAGCAAAATCGCCTCCAGGAATTTTTTTGGTAAATGCTCACGCTCGGCGATGTCGCTGACCAACAGCAACCCGTCTCCAGGCTCGCGGGCCAGCACCAACAGCGCCTGTAGCGCGTATTTACACTTCTGCGACAGCATCGGCCTTTATCCGTCCCCGTATTGGCATGGTCTGGCCTATACCATCCTACGCCCATAGGGAATATCAACAGCAAGGCCCAAAAATGCCGGGATGACCCTGCGGCGGGTCGTCCCGGCACCGGCTTTGGACTAATCCTTGGCGCGCATCGCCGCCGCCTTGGCTTCCAGATGCCTGGCCATGTCGTCGAGCCGCCATGCCTCGATATCGTTGAACGTCACATAGCCGCGATGCGCCACATCGATCGCGGCGAAATGATCGACCACGGGCTTCATACCCGCCGCCTTGGCCTGCGCCAGCGTCAAATGCCCGTCATGGGTGGTGTTCGCATCATAAAACGCCGTCAGAACCTCAATCTGATGCTCAGGCCCGAACATACCGTGTGGCCCGCGCGGCCCGCGCGGCCCATGGTGCCCGGGCGGCGGCGGCGCGCTCGGTGACGGCCCTGAACCGGCACTTTGCGCGAGCGCCAAAACCGGCAGGCTGAACATACCCAAAACACTGAAAATCATCGATCTACGCATGGTCATCTCCTGGTTGGTAACCAAGCTCACCATGCGCGCCGCATGTAACCCGCTAATCTCCATAACGCAACAATAAAAAAACGGCACCCTGCCACCAATCGTCATAAGGAATGACGCTTGGTGTTAAAATCTTTGCTGGCGCGCAGGCGCCCCACCAGCCCCGCACGCTAAACCGACCGCCCGCGAGGATGGGTCATCCTCACAGGCAATGGGTATAAGGGATGCCGTTTTCACGCCCGAAAAACCGAAACCATTACCGTGAATAGTACTCAACCACCAGATTCGGGTCCATCTGCACCGGAAACGGCACATCCGAGAGCTTCGGCGCGCGCAGGAATTTACCCTTCATCGCGCGGTGATCGACTTCCATATATTCGGGCACATCGCGCTCCCCGCTCTGCGAGGCATCGAGCACCACGGCAATCTGCTTGGATTTCTCCCGCACCTCGATAACGTCGTTATCCTTTACGAGAAAAGACGGAATGTTCACCTTATGCCCGTTCACCATGATATGCCCGTGGCTGACGAATTGCCGCGCCGCAAAGGGTGTCACCGCAAATTTCAACCGGTAAACCACCGCATCAAGGCGACGCTCCAATATCTCGATCAAATTCTCCGAGGTATCGCCCTTCCGGCGCACCGCTTCCTCGTAATATTTGTAGAAAGATTTCTCGGAAATATTGCCGTAATAACCCTTCAATTTCTGCTTGGCCATCAGCTGCACGCCGTAGTCAGACGGCTTTTTGCGGCGCTGCCCGTGCTGGCCCGGCCCATATTCCCGCTTGTTAACGGGGGATTTCGCGCGGCCCCATAAATTAACCCCCAAACGGCGGTTGATTTTATACTTACTCTCTGTGCGCTTGGTCACGGCGCTACCCTTTCTTCGTTCAAATTCCGCCGATAGTCTCTCACCGCACCAAAACGATGAAAGCGGGCGCAGGCCACCACGGCCTGTCCACGTTCCCGGCAATCTCGCACCCTCTAAGCGCCCCGCTAGGCCTCGTCAATCGCGCGCTGAAAATCCGCGCGGTGGCAGCCAGCTTTGCATCACGGCGCTTAGCGTCAAATCTAACGCCTGGGCAGGGCGGCGCAGCGACAAAACCCCGGTTTTCCCCATCCACAGCCCCCGGTCGCCTTTGGCGCGCGGGTAAAAACCGGACCCCGGGCGGATCGCCGGATTGGGGACGATACACACGCCAAGCTCCCGCTGGTCCTCTGAATCGGGGTCGGTATCGGCGGGTGTATGGGTCTGCGCGAACAGTGCCACCTCGCGCACGGGCTCGGCAAAGCCAAACGTCGCCACCCGCAAATCCCCCTCCTGGCTGATCTGCGGCACCACGGAACACCCCGCCGCCATTGCCCGCATCACGGGCCAATAGGTCAGTCCATACCCTGCCGCCAGCGCGATTCCATGCAGCCGCCGCCGCATCGCCGCCAATTTCGGCCCGCCGGTCACGCGCGGCGCACAGGGTCGCCGCGCCGGGGTCCGCCGCCCGGTTTCATGATACAGCGCACCCCGGTTGCCATCGTCGAAATAACTCTCACAGCTTAAGCCCTCGGCCAGCAGCACATCATGCCTGTCGAGTTCGATATGGTAATAGGTCACGGCGGACGCCGCCTCACGCAAAATCGTCGCGCCGTTCACCAGATGCGTCACAGGCACCAGCACGCCGTCTTGATACACGCAATGTGAGGGCGACAGCCGCAGCGGGCGGGCGGGCACCCCGGGCCCGAACGCCCCAGGACGGATCAGCACGGGCAGCACCTGTGCCCAGGCGCCACCGCCGAAATCCAGCACCCGCCGCCCGATCCACCGCACCGCCCGCCGCCCGCCCGAGGCCGTGATCAACGGGTCGCCCGGCTTCAGGCTCTCCACCGCCCGGTAGCCGTGCGGGCTCAAAAGCCCGGTGCCGCGCGCAAAACACGGCAGCTCCCCACCCAGCGTGATCAGTGTGCCATCGAACCCATCGGCGGCAATGCTGACCGCCGGTGCGCCCGGCGAAATTTCGATGCTGGACAGCGCCAATGTATTGCCCAGACTGTCAAAAATCGTCAGCGCGCCAAAGCTACCCCCGGCATAAGTCACAAGGTTCGGGTTCACCCCCACCAGATCGATCGCATCGCTTGCCTGCATGCCCTTGAACCCGGCATTCAACAGCGCCGGATCATCCACCGTCACCACCGCATCGGTGCCGATGAAATCAATCGAGGGCCCGCTCACCGTCCCGGTCAGTTCCAGATCGGCCCCACCGCTCACCTGCAACAGCGATTGTATGTTTACGGTGCCCGCGAGCACCAAAGTGCCGCCCTGTGCGATCATCGTGCCGTCATCGACGATCACAGGCGCATTCACCAACCCGTTGCCCTCAAACCCGGCAGTTGCCAACGTGAAGCTCGCGCCGCTTACGGTACCGCCCACCAAATTGGTTGCGGCCGCGTCAAAAATTGCCCCGCTGGCGGTGAACTGCCCGGCGACCGCAAGGCTCCCGCCGAAAATCAAGGCGTCCTGCGCGCGCAGGGCCGTATTTCTTCCCACCCGCACATCTGCCGCACCGGTCATCCCGAACTGTCCGGCCACATTCAGGCTGGACGCGCCCCCCAGCATGAGCCCGCCGCCCGCACTCACGCTCGATGCCTG
>JAQNCU010000133.1 GCA_029077775.1 Acidocella sp.
CAGGCGGGCGATTATGGGCATTTTGGCGCCGCGCGCGGCGAGCCCGGCCAGGGCCATGCCTGTGCAGAATTCCAGAATGATCGGCTGGCTCCAGAAGGCGAGGCACGGTGTGGTGAAAGGGTGAAAGTGGCCAATCGCGACGAAAATGGCGAAGGCCGTGATGGCACCGGGCAGTGCCAGATGGCGCGGGAGCCAAAGGAACGGCGTGAAAACGAGGTAGAAAAACATCTCAAAATTCAGGGTCCAGCCCAGGCCGAAGGCAGGCTCCATCAGCCCGTCAGGGCGTGGCCACGGGATGAAAAGGAAGCTCGCGATGATATACCGCCAGCCGCCGATATCGCCGTGGATGGCGCTGTGACCCAGCCATAACACGGCGAGGAAGGCGGCGGTCATGAGCCAGTAAAGCGGCACGATTCGTGCGAGGCGGCGTTGCAGAAAGGTGAGGAGCCCTGAGTGGCCAGTGGCGAACAAGGGCGCCGAGGCGTGGACGATGACAAACCCGGAGATGACGAAGAAAATATCAACACCGGCGCCCCACGGCATGAGGGCGGATACCATGCCGACGACATGGCTGGGATGGGCGGTGTTTTGCAGCGCGTCATGCGCGATGTGGCTGAAGGCGACCGAAGCCGCAGCCAAAGCCCGCAGCCCTTGGAGATTTGGCAGAAACCCGGAACGCCCGGCCTGGGTCACGGCGCGCGACGACACGCGGGCCGGGTGGCGTTATTTGATTTTGGCTTCCTTGAACTTCACATGCTTGCGCACAACCGGATCGTATTTGTTAAGCTCCAGCTTTTGGGTCTGCGCCCGCGCGTTTTTTTTGGTCACATAAAAGTAACCGGTATCCGCGGTGGAAATAAGCTTGATTTGGACGACGTTTGATTTGGCCATGATAATATCTCCAGAGCCCGGGCGTATGGCCCATCGGCGTGGGTTTCGTCAAGGGTTTGGCAGCAAGGCGGCGTTATAGGCGTTGGGATGGCTGATGAGAAAGGCGCTGGCGGTGAGGTCTAGGTCTGACCCGATGGCGGCCGGGCAGGCATCACGAATGGAGAGGATTTTGTCCACCGCAACCGGCGCGCGGACGGCACGGGCGCGGGCGAGCACCGGTGCCATGGGGTTTTTGCCCGCCGCCAGATCATCGAGCTGGGTCTTCAGCGCCTGCGGGCCGAGGCTGGTGCAGATTTGCGGCATCACCCCCAAAGTTTGCAGCGGCCAGCCGCGCGGGGCGAGAACGCGGCTCCAGGTGATGAAAAGCTCCCCGCCATCGGGCAGGCTGGTGATGGTCTGGACGAGGCCTTTGCCCAGGGTCTCTGAGCCGACGACCACGGCGCGCCGGTTATCGGCCAGTGCGGCTGAAAAAATCTCGGCGGCGCTGGCGGTTTGCCCGTCGACCAGCAGGATGATTTTAAGCCCACCGGTGATGTCAGCCCCCTCGGCCTTGAAGGTCCGGTCGGCATCCGGGTCTCGTCCGGCGGCGGTGGCGATGATGCCGCGCGGCAACAGCGAATCCGCGACCAGCACGGCCTGTCGCAATATTCCGCCGCGGTTGCCGCGCAGATCAACCAGCAGCCCGGTGGGTGGCGGGTCGGCGGACATGGCATTGGCCAGAATGGTGGTGAACTGGTCGCTGGTGCCCTCGTTGAAGCCCGTAATTTTAAGCGCGATCAGGCCCGGTGCCGGGGCGGGGACGGCGAAAACGGTCTGCGGCGGGATATAGGCGCGGGTGAGGGTAACATCCTGTGGCGTCGTAGGGTCTGACGGGTCAGCGACACGTAAAACGGTGCTGGTGCCCGCGATGCCGTTCTGGTCGTTGTTCAAACGCGTGATCTCATAAGGGTAGGCTGGTTTGCCATCGGCGCTGAGGATAAGGGTGCCGGGGGTGAGCCCGGCATTGGCGGCCGGGCTGTCAGCGGTGACGGCGGCGATGGCCACGCTGTTGCCCTGGCGGGCGAATTGCAGGCCCGTACCGGCGAGCCCGGTGATCATCAACTGGTCCTGCGCGGCCTGGGCGGGCGGTTCATAGCGCGAATACGGGTCGAAATGGTTGAACAGCTCATCGAAGAAATTGGCGATGATTCCGGCTGTGCCAGCCTGTTGCAAAGCCGGCGAGGCGCGATAAGCGGCCTTTGCGACGGCGGCGGCGGCGTTTCCCCAGCCAGTGGCGTCATCCGGTGCCGGGGCGGGGACGGCGATGATGAGCTGATCCGGGCCATAGAGCCGGATGTCACCGTTTTGCAGGGTCGTGTTGAGGTCAGGGTCCAGCGCCGCAAGCCCGTTCAGGCCCCAGATGGCCATTTGCGGAATGGTGAGCGGGGCCAGCGAGCGTGGCGCGATATAGGCAAGCGCCGTGCCCCAGACAGAGGCGGCGGTGGCGGCATCGAAGCCAATGACCGCCGGTTGGGCCCGGCCCGGGGTGGGCAGGGCGGCGAGGACGGCCAGCAACAGAAGAAGCCGGATCACCTGGGGTGTTTCGACTTGCGTTTTGGTTTGGGGCCGGTGGCGCGTGTACCGGCTTGTTTGCCCCGGAAGGGCGGACGCGGGCCGCGAAATTCAGCACCCGTGCGGGCAATGTCCTGGGCACCGATGGCGAATAACAGCCCGCCAGTGACGGGCCGGGCCTCGATAAGGCGGACATTCAGGCTTTGCGCAAGTTGAAAGCTTCTGCGGCTACGCCTGCCGATCAGGCTTTGTGTGGCTTCATCATGCACCCAGTAATCATCAGGCAGGTTCGACATGCTCAAAAATCCACTGGCGCCATTTTCAGGCAGAGTGACGAAAAGACCGAACTTCGTCACCCCGGAAACCCGGCCTGTGAAGGACTCTCCGACACGGTGTTGCAAATAGAGCGCAAGGTAGCGATCGGTCGAATCACGTTCCGCCAGGGTAGCACGGCGCTCAGTGGCCGTGATTTGCTCGGCGATGTCGGGGAATTGCACGGCATCGGCGGGGGACAGACCGTCCGGCCCGAACTTCAGCCCGGTGATGAGCGCGCGATGGACCATGAGATCGGCGTAACGGCGGATTGGCGAGGTGAAATGCGCATAGGCGGTAAGTGCCAGACCGAAATGCCCGATATTATCGGGCGCGTATTCAGCCTGGGATTGGCTGCGCAGGACGGTCTCATTCACCAGAGCGGCGTGGGGTGTATCGACGACGAGCTTAAGGATATGATCGAGGTCGCGCGGGTGGAGCTGATCACCCGGTTTCAGCGAAATGTCCAGCGTGGTGAGGAAGCTGCGCAGATTATCGAGTTTTTCGGCGCTGGGCGGGGCGTGGATGCGGTACATGCAGGGTTGGTGGTGGCGCTCCAGCTACTCAGCGGCGCAGACATTGGCGAGGATCATGAATTCCTCGATCAGGCGGTGGCTGTTCAGCCGGGGGCGCGGCGCGATGGATTGCACCTGGCCATCCGGGCCGATGACGACCTTACGCTCGGGCAGATCGAGATCCAGCGTGCCACGGGCGTCCCGCGCGGCTTTCAGCGCCGTGAAGGCGGCATAGAGGCTGCCGTGGGCGATGGCATCGGTGTCATGTTCGGCTTGCACCTGTTCATAGGTTTTGCGCGCGGCTGATCGCATGAGCCCGCGCCCGAAACGGTGCGATTGTTTGCGCCCGGCATGGTCGATGAGCATCTCGACGAACAGGCAGCCCCGATCCTCGCCGGGTTTCAGGCTACACCAGCCATTCGAGAGGGCCTCCGGCAGCATGGGCACCACACGGTCGGGGAAATAGCAGGAATTGCCACGCGCGCGGGCGGCTTTGTCGAGCGCCGTGCCGGGCCGCACATAATGCGCGACATCGGCGATGGCGACGATGAGCCGATGCCCGCCGGGGGCGGGTTCGGCGAACACGGCGTCGTCGAAATCCCGCGCGTCGGCGCCGTCTATGGTGATCAGCGGCGTGGCGCGCAGGTCGGTTCGTTTGCCGAGCGGGGTGGGTTTGGCGCGGGCCGCCTGGGTGAGCGCGGCATCGGAGAAATCCATGGGGATGCCATGGGTGGCGATGGCGATGAGCGAGACCGAGCGCGCATCGGTGACCAGGCCGAGCCGTTCGGTGATTCGGGCCGGTTTGGGGCCGAAGGCTTTGCCGGGCAGCGGCTCGGCGCGCACGATTTCATCGGCCAGCGCGCCCATGGTCTCACCGACGGGGACGACCCATTCGGCCTTCTGGCGGCGGTCTGTGGGTTCTATCCGTCCGCCATGCGCGGTGGGGTGGTACACGCCGACGATGCTGCCCGCCTGTTCCGTCAGGCGTTTGAGGGTGCGGCCCTCATATTTGTCGGGGCCGATCTGACGCAGCCTTGCCAGCACGCGCGCCCCTGGCGCCAGGGCGGCCTGCCCGGCGCGCTCAGCCGCCATGAAGATGATCGGCGGGCGGCCTGTGCCCTCCCAGATAACCGGGCGGGCCAGGGCCTCACCATCGCGGTCGATGCCTGTGACCTCGACCAGCGTATTTTCCGGCAGGCGGTTGGTCTCGGTGAAGGATTTGCGGCCCGCGCGGTCGATCTCGCCCTCGTGCTGGAGCGAACGGACGAGCCCGCGCAGGGCTTTTTTATCGTCCGGACCGATGTTGAAGGCGCGCGCGATGTCACGCAGGGCGACGCTGTCCGGGCTTTGCGCCAGGAAGGTCTTAACGGCCGCGCGGGTGGGCAGGGCGGTGGCGCGGGGTGGTTTGGGCGGTCGAGTCGTCATGGTTATGAATATGGGGGCAAGGCGGGCGCGCCGCCACAGGGTCGTTTTTGGCAGTTCATTTCATTTTTGTATCGTAATATATTGGCAGGCCGTGTTTGTTATGTATAACTTGCGGTTGTGACCAGCAATATAACGATCGCCGCCCCCGCGACCATTACCGTTCTGGCGGGCGACCCCGCGCTATCATCGTTGGGGCTGTTGCCGCCGGGCGGGATTGTGGTGGAGGACCCTGACAACAAAGGCACGCTGATCCTCTCGATGGTGGCGAGCAACCCCGGGGCCGCGATGTCGGCCAGCGGGTTTCAGGGTGCGACGGTGGTAAGCAGCGCCAACACGTTGAGCCTGACCGGCACGATGGCGCAGGTGAACGCGGCATTGGCCAGCCTGGAGATCAGCGAGCCTGCAGGCGTGGTGCTGGATACGCTCAGTCTGGCCGCGAGCGACCCGCTGGTGCTGCCGCGCCAGACCGGCATTGCGGTGGCGGTGGTGCCGCAGGCCGGGCCGGCCTTTGTGGCGCCGGTGCCGCTGGTGACGATCCATTCCGGCTCGCTCGCCACCTTGCCGGATTTGCTGCTGTCCGACCCGGAAGCCGCCGGGCTGGTAGCGATGGGCCAGGGGCAGAATGAGACGCTGAGCCTGACCCTTGCTGCCGATAGCGGCGTATTGTTATTGCCCGGGTTCAGCGATACCGGGGCAGTGAGCGCCTCGGGCCTGGGGACCGGGACGATTACGCTGGATTTCACCGCCAACCAGATTGATGCGGTGAATACCCTGCTTTCCGGGCTGGAATATTTCGGCACCGGGCCATCCGGGCATTTGACCTATGCGGTGCGCCAGCAATCGGGCGTGCTGCCGCCAGCACCGCTCTCGGCGCTGACCTATGGCAATGTCTATCTCAACATTATCGGGTCTGGCTCCGGGGTTGGGACGATCGATGCCGGGTTGCAGACATTACAGGTGGGCAGTGAGAGCCTGACCGGGACCATGGCGGTCTCCGGCGTGGAAACGCTGGTGGGCGATATCAGCGGCACGGGTGCCGTGATGATCGGGCCGCAGGGCGTGCTCGATCTGCCCGCGGGCACGTTATCCCTGGGGGGGACGAGCCTGGATTTCGGGGCGCTCACGGCGAGCACGCTGGTGTTGAACGGCGCGCTGGTGGTGGGCGCAGGCGGTACATTTGCCGGACCGTTAGTGCTGGGGACCGGCGCGCTGCTGGATTTCAGCGGTGCCTTCACCGCTGACGGCGCGGCACCGTATGATTACGCGCAGGCCATCAGCCTGGCGGCGGGCGCGGTACTGAGCGGTGATGGCACTTTGCAGGCGGGGAATTTCTCGGCGTCGGGGATGATCACGGGGCCGGGGACGCTGCTGGCGCTGGGTGGTGATACCATGGTGGTGTCGGCGGGGAGCATTGGCGGCGGTGCTGATCTGGCGGTGGCGCCGGGTGGGGTGATGGTGCTGGGCGCGCTCTCCCCTTTATCGGGGATTTTCGATACCACGCCGGTGACGATCGATAATTCGGTGACCTTGAGCTTTCAGCCAGGCTCCGGTGCGCTGGAAGCCGGTGGCCAGTATGGCGGCACCCTGGGCGGCGGGGGCGGCGCGTTCGTGATCAGCGGGCCGCAGGTGTTCAGTGGCACCGTCACCGGGTTTGCCCCTGGCGATGAGCTTATTTTCCCCGGCCTGACGAATTTCAACGTGATCAACCCCACGCCAAATTCATTTGTCGTGGTCGGGCAGGATGCCACCGGCGCAACGGTGGAATACACCATAGCCGCGAACATCCCGAGCGGTGATGTGCTGGTCTCGGGCCAGGATACCGGCGCTGGGTCAGTCGCCGATTCGGTGGTGATGCTGCGCGCGGCCGGGGCGACGATAACGCAGGCGGCGGCGCTGGCGGCGAGCCCGGGGGTGGCGCAACCCGTAACCGGGCTGAGCCTTCAGATGCCCGCGACGAGCAAGCAGGCTTTGACGCTGACGCTGGCCGCGACGCATGGTATTCTGGAAGATGGCACGCTGGCATCGGGTGCCAAGATCACGCTGGTGGCGGCCAATTTGGCGGCCATGAACGCGGATTTGGCGGCGCTGGACTATGTGCCCGCCAGCCTTGCAGGGCAGATCGATATCAGCAGCAACACCGGCACGCTGGCGGGGCTGACGGCGGTGGTGAACGTGCAGGCGGTGGCACCAGGGGCGGTGGATGGCTATGCCGGGCAGGCCCCGAGCGAGGCGCAGACCATATCCTTCGGCAGCGCCGGGGCGTTGAACGACGTGACAGCGCCGCTGGGTGCCGGGGAAATTCTGGTCACCGGGACGGATTTGTTCAGCAACCTCGACGCGTTGAACGGGCTTTCCGGCACGGCGCTGCTGGTGGATGGTGGCGGGGCGGCGGTGTTTGGTGCGCAGGCCGAGGTTTCGCTGGGTGCGGGGGTGACGATCGGCGATGTCAACGGTCCGGGCACGCTCTCGGTGCTGGGAACCGCGTTTTCAGTGGCGGGCAACATCACGCTGGCTGCGTCCTCCCAGGCGGCGGGGTCGGAGGTTGATATTCTGGGGGGTGTTACGGCGTCTGGCGCGTTGGTGATTGGGGCGACGACGGCGGCGGCGAGCCTGGTGCTAGGCGGCACGGTGGCGGTGGCGCAGACCAGCCTGGGCAGTGGCGGCAGCTTGTTGGCCTATGGCACTGCGGCGGCCACGCTGGGGGCGGTGAA
>JAQNCU010000134.1 GCA_029077775.1 Acidocella sp.
CCGCGTCGCGCGGACCAACGAAACAAAAAATGCCAGGAAACTTCCAATGTCGTTGCCCAACACCGCCGTATTCGATTTCGGGCTCGGCCCGGATATCGATATCCTACGTGACCAGGTGCAGTCCTTCGCCGCCGCGCGCATCGCCCCGCTGGCGGCGGAGATCGACAAAACCGATAAATTCCCCCGGCATCTCTGGCCGGAGATGGGGGCACTCGGCCTGCATGGCATCACGGTGGATGAAGCCTATGGCGGGTCTGGGCTTGGGTATCTCGCCCATTGCGTGGCCATGGAGGAGGTGAGCCGAGCCTCCGCCTCGGTCGGGTTGTCGTATGGCGCGCATTCAAACCTCTGCATCAACCAGATCCATCGCTGGGGTAATGCGGCGCAAAAAGCCGCGTATCTGCCGAAGCTGGTCTCCGGCGCGCATGTCGGTGCGCTTGCCATGTCCGAGGCCGGGTCAGGCTCCGATGTCGTCTCTATGCGTCTGCGGGCTGAGCGCAAGGGCGACCGCTACGTGCTGAACGGCACTAAAATGTGGATCACCAATGGGTTCCATGCCGATACGCTGGTGGTCTACGCCAAGACCGACCCATCGGCGGGCCCGCGTGGTATCACGGCTTTCCTCGTGGAAACATCCACGCCTGGCTTCAAACCCTCACCCACGCTGGACAAATTGGGCATGCGCGGGTCCCCCACCGGGGAACTGGTGTTCGAGGATTGCGAGGTTCCGGCGGAAAATATCCTGGGCACACTGAACGAGGGTGCCAAAGTTCTGATGAGCGGATTGGATTATGAGCGCGCGGTCCTTGCCGCCGGGCCGGTTGGCATCATGCAGGCGGCTATGGATATCGTGTTGCCCTATATTCATGACCGCAAGCAATTCGGCCAGCCGATCGGCGCGTTTCAGCTCGTACAGGGCAAAATCGCTGATATGTACACCGAGATGAACGCCTCGCGCGCCTATGTGTATGCCGTGGCGCAGGCCGCTGACCGTGGTCGCACCACGCGCCAGGATGCCGCCGGCGCGATCCTCTACGCGGCTGAGCGGGCCACCAAATTGGCGCTCGACGCCATTCAGTTGCTCGGCGGCAATGGTTATATCAACGACTATCCCACCGGCCGCCTGTTGCGCGATGCCAAGCTCTACGAGATCGGTGCTGGCACCAGTGAGATCAGGCGCATGTTGATAGGCCGGGAATTATTCAAGGCGTTTGGCTAATTTCGCGGACCGAACATTCTGGGGAAACGTAAAAACAAAAAAAGAGGCGAACATGGAAACGAGAACCCATAGCTACGCATCCGGTGCCAGCCAGAAACCGCTGATCGGCCAGACCATTGGCGCCCGGCTGGATGAGGTCGCGGCGGCGACACCCTTGGCCGACGCGCTGATCGTCCCCTTCCAGAATGTGCATCTGAGTTATGCCGAACTTCGTGACCAGACCGATGCCTTCGCCGCGGGCCTCATCGCCCTTGGCCTGGTGCAAGGCGATCGCATCGGCATTTGGAGCCAGAATAATACCGAATGGGTCATCGCCCAATTCGCCACCGCCAAGGCCGGGCTGATCCTGGTTAACATCAACCCGGCCTACCGGGTGCACGAACTTGAATACGCCCTCAACAAGGTCGGCTGCGTCGCGCTGATCCTCGCGGATCGTTTTAAATCGAGCGATTACGTTGCGATGCTCACCAGCCTCGCGCCCGAATTATCGAGCTGTGCTCCGGGCAAGCTGCACGCAGCCCGCCTGGCCCAATTGCGCATCGTGATCCGCATGGGCGATGAGGTCACGCCGGGGATGTTGAATTTCGCGTCTATCCCCCGGCTGGCCCAGCCCGCCGACCATGCCAGCCTTGCCGCGCGCGCCGCCACGCTGCAATTTGACGACCCCATCAACATCCAGTTCACCTCCGGCACCACGGGGCAGCCCAAGGGTGCCACGCTCACGCATCATAATATCCTAAATAACGGGTTTTTCGTGGGCGAGGGCATTCGCCTCAAACCCACTGACAGGCTCTGTATCCCCGTGCCGTTCTATCATTGTTTCGGGATGGTGATGGGCAATCTCGGCGTGATCACCCACGGCGCCTGCATGGTCATCCCGTCCGAGGGTTTCGACCCGCTGCGCGTGCTGGCCACCGTTGCGACATATAAATGCACGGCACTTTACGGGGTGCCGACCATGTTCATCGCCATTTTGAACCATCCGGATTTCGGCCAATACGACCTCTCCAGCCTGCGCACGGGCATCATGGCGGGCTCTATCTGCCCGGTGGAGTTGATGCGTCAGGTTATGGAGCGCATGCATATGTCGGAAATCACCATTGCGTACGGCATGACCGAGACCAGCCCTGTCAGCTTCCAAAGTGCGACCGACGACGATGTGGCACGCCGGGTGGCCACTGTGGGCCGTGTGTCGCCGCATCTTGAGGTCAAGATCATTGATTCTGAGGGCCGGACGGTGCCCTGCGGTATCACCGGTGAATTGCTAACCCGGGGTTATTCAGTCATGCGCGGCTATTGGGGCGACCCTGAGAGAACGGCTGATGCGATTGATGCCGCGAGATGGATGCATACCGGCGATCTCGCGGTGATGGATGAGCATGGCTATTGCACCATCGTCGGACGCGCCAAGGATTTGGTGATTCGTGGCGGCGAGAATATCTACCCGCGCGAGGTGGAGGAATTTCTCTACCGCCACCCGAAAATCCGCGATGTCGCGGTGTTCGGCATCCCCGAGCCGAAATTCGGCGAGCAGCTTTGCGCCTGGGTCATCCCGCATGACGGAGAGAGCCTGTCGCCCGAGGAGGTGATCGGCTTCTGCACAGACCAGATCGCGCATTATAAAATCCCCGCTTTGGTGCGCATTGTCGCTGAATTCCCCATGACCATAACCAACAAAGTGCAGAAATTCATCATGCGTGAAACCATGATCGCGGAACGCGGGTAGCGCGCAGGCTCAGCCGGCCTGCCCCGATTCGGCGATGGATTTAAAAATCGCGGCGGGCAATGTCCCACCCAGCAGGTTCCGGGTGGGGCTGTTATCGTCATTGCCGAGCCAGACGGCGATGACATCGCCATTGGCATAGCCGACAAACCACGCATCGCGGTAATCCTGGGTGGTTCCGGTTTTGCCCGCGGTATAAACGCCAGGGATATAGGCATTCGTGCCTGTGCCACCTGTCACCACATCGCGCATCATGGCGGCAATGGCCCGTATTTGCGACGGGTCCGCGACCGCCACGGGTCCGGGTGTGGCAAGCGGCGTGCCATTGATGGCGAGCACGCCATGCGGGGTCACCCGGTTGCCACCGTTAAAGAACGTGGCATAGGCACCCGCCAGTTGCATAACCCCGACGGCGCCGGTGCCAAGGGCCATGGTGGCATCATCGGGGAAGTGGTCGTCGAGCCCGAGTTGATGGGCGAGCGCGATCACGCGCCGCGCCCCACCCGCGCGTAGCAAAATGCGGATGGCCACGGTATTCATGGAATCGGCCAAACCCTCCCCCATACTAACCTCGCCGCGATAGGATCGCTCATAATCGCGCGGATGGTAGCCGTGCAGGTCCAACGGCGCGTCCAGCACCGTGTCATTCGGGGACATGCCCGCCCGCAAGCCCGCGAGCCAGACGATTGGTTTGATCGCGGACCCGGTTTGCCGTCGGGCCAGCGTGGCCCGATCATAGCCTTCCCGGTCTCCCACGCCGCCGACCAGGGCGCGCACGGCACCTGTTTGGGCGTCCAACACCACCACAGCACCCTGTGTAACGCCGAATACCGATCCTTTCAGTGCAATGGTATTGTCAAGGGCGGTTTGGGCTGCGTTTTGCAACACCGGATTCAGGGTGGTCGCCAGGGTTACGTCCTGGCCTTCAGGGATCGCGGGGCCCAATTGCTGCATCACCCACAACGCAAACCACGAAGTACGCGAGACCGGTGAGGCCGCATCCGCCAACCCGGCCTCGGCCTCAGTCTCCTCGGCCGGGGTGATCGCCTTCGTTGCCACCATGGCATCCAGAACCTCGGTGGCACGCGCCGCCGCTGCTTGCGGGTTGGCGAGCGGGTTGAGTGCCGAGGGCGCTTTGGGCAACCCGGCCAATATCGCGGCCTGGGCGAGCGTAAGCCGCGTGGCGGGGATGTTAAAATAGAGCCGGGCCGCGGCATCCACGCCATAGGCCCCATCCCCCAGGTAAACCCGGTTCAGATAAATCCCCAGAATATCCGCCCGCGTGTAATGCCGGGCGAGCCACAGGCTCAGTATGGCTTCTTGGATCTTTCGGCGCAGCGACCGCTGGTTGGTCAAAAACAGGGTTTTGGCAACCTGTTGCGTGAGCGTGGAGCCGCCCTGCACAACGCGGCGGTGGACAATATCGGCCACCGCCGCGCGAATAATACCGAGGCTGTCAAACGGCCCATGATCGTAGAACCGACGGTCCTCGATGGCGATGAACGCCGCCGGGACATAAGGCGGCAAGGCCGAGGGCAGAACCACAGCGCCGGAGACGTCGCCGAACCGGGCAACAAGCTGCCCGGCTGGGTCGAGCAGCCGGATCGCCGGGCGGCGCGCGGCGGTGACAGCGCGGGCTGGGTTTGGCATGTCCCAGGTGAACCACAGGCTGACCAAAAATATGGTGACCGCACCCCAGATGCCGATAATGATCAGTAAACGAGCGCCAGACCACACTGCACCCAGCCTGAACCGGGCTACGAGCCTGCCCGCCGCGCGCCGCGGCGACACCGGCTTTTTGGTCGGTTTGGCCGGTGCATTGCGCGGTCTCGGGCGCGCCGCGGGCGGGGTGCGAGGCATGGGTTGTGCTGCCAAAGCGCGCCGCGCCGGGTCAATGGCAAGTACGCCACGCTTATGGCCCAGATGCGGCGTTTGACCTGGATGGATTTGCGGTTAAACAGAGCCCAGTGCGGGCGTGGCGAAACTGGTAGACGCACCGGACTTGGATGCTTGAGTGCGCGCGGGGAAATCCGCGATGTAGAACTGCTCAAACTCGGGGAACCCTGTCAAATGGCAATCCCGAGCCAAGCCCTGGGCGTAAATGGCCCGGGGAAGGTGTAGAGACTAGACGGGCAGCACCTAAGGCGTGAACGCTAGGGTGAAGGGATAGTCCAGACCCCAAACGGTCCTAACAGGCCGGCGGTGAAAACCGTAGGGGGTACGAAAATCCGTTGGGGCTTAGCCCTGTGCCGGTTCGATTCCGGCCGCCCGCACCACATCGCAACGGCTTATGAGGTCAAACCCAGAAGCTGCCGCGCCTGGTTCGTGGCGTCCTGCTGGTTGACATGGCCAAGCGCCAGTTTTTCGACAAAATCCTCATTCGCCCGTGCCCGTAATGCGAACAACGAGGCGCCGATGTCTCGGGCGACCTGGGCGAGCTCCGTCAATTCGGCTTGCGCATAGCGCGCCGCCCCGCGCGGGCCGCACACCAGAACGCCGAAGATTTGCCCGCGCAGCGCCAGCGGCAGCGCGACACCCTCATGGCCCAACGCACTCTCCAACCCATGGAGATCGAGCGGCGCCTGGGTGGCGCGCAACCATACCAAAGCGGGGTCGTCCCGGTTTATTTCAGGCGGCCAGGAACGTCCATGCTCGGCTGTTTTTTCAAACACAGTGGATCGTGCCTCATAAAGTACGGCGCCATGGCCGCCGGTGTGATCGTCGAACATCGCGGTTACGCGATTTACAAGCTCGTCAGATTGCTCGATGAACCCGCAATCGCGTTGAAAAGCCTTAAGTATTTCACGCGCTTTGTGCTCGCGGCGGAAAAACAGCCGGTCGACAACCAACTCGATGCGCCGCTGGATTTGGTCAAAGGCGATGCCAAGCCCAAGCGAGGCAGCAACTTCCGGCGCCAGGCTGGCGCGACCGTGCAAGGCGCTATTTTCAAACAGGTTTTCGGTCAGCGCGAGCAGCCCCACGACAAGCCCCATCAAAATCGCGAACACAACCGCCCGGTTGACAACAACGCGCACGTCAACAAGCCGCGTGCTGAGAACGGCAAACGCGTAGATGCCGAATATCAATAAGCCCAGGATCGATTGCACAAACATTATGCTAAGCGAGAGGCGCTTATCCGATATGGGCAAAACGCCCTCGATGATGTCCGTTATCAGTAACGGCAGGAGCAGGGCGCTACCAGCCAGTATCCATTTTATACGCAGGCGCTGTTCGAGCTTTGCCTTCATATACCCTTTCAGCAAAACAGTCAGCGGCAGCGCCAAGACCATGAGGGCTAAGACACCAATAAAAATACTAAGAATATTTCCTGCATTTGTGTGAAAGACCAGCAACAGCAGCATTGGCAGTGCCTGGATGGTGCCAAAAACCGCGAGTACGCCCACGAAGATCTTGTCAGACAAAATCGCGCGCGAACTCTGCCGTCCCACCAGAGATATGGCAGTGACATAGAGTGCAAAAAGCGGCGCCAGAGAGGTCAGCAAAAGGTCAGATATAAATGTCAGAAGATTCCAAAGGGGGCGGCAAAATAAACGTGGTCGAGGCCGACCCGAACATGACCGAAAACGAAAAGAGCGAAAGCCCCCATGCCGTCCAGTTCCGGCCGCGCCACAAGGTGACAAGACCGAGCCCCAGAATGCCGAATAGGGTCAGGTCGCTCGCGATGTCGAGCGCCTTATTCATGGCTGGCTGGGCCACCAATCTGAACCTAACCGGCATCAAGTGACCGGCGCGCGAGATCACCATGCGGTGCGAGGTCTTTGTCGAGACATTTTGTTGTAGCAAAATGGCCAGAATTTCGCTCGGTTGCGCGGCATAGGGTATTTGGTCGTTGGCCTCGATGCCATCAGGCAGGGAAACAGAATGGCGAGTGTAGATCACAGCGCCATGGGCCTGCATATCCAGGCGAAACGGCAATTCATTCATGGGTGCAAATTGAGCCCAGACCGCGGCCGCAAGGGCCAGAATGGTAATCGAGATGCGCGCGATTAATAACCGCCGTTGTCTGTGTCCACTCTCCCCGGTTTCGTCACTCTGCTGTTCCATTTACCGCAACCATAAAGAGCCTGTAGCGGTCATGACAGTAAATTTTACCGCCAAGCATTTATTTCCCCCGGGCACAGGGCAAAGCCCAGGTCAGTCCGGGCGGGACGCTTCAAGGCGTTGTAGGGTCGCCCGCATCATGCCGAGCAAATCCGACGTGTCCTGCCCCGGTGGCCAGAGGCGGTTTTGCAACGCCGTCATTCGCGGCGCCGCCTTCGCCAGTAAAGCAACACCCGCTCGGGTAAGCACAATGACGCGCGCGCGCGGATCATCGGGGCTCATGGTCTGGCTGACCAGACCTTTGGCCTTCAGCGCCTTGATCATCAGCGAGACCTGCGCCGCCTTTACCCCGCTGATCGTCGCGAGGTCTGACTGGTGGACCGGCGGCGCGCTGCCATT
>JAQNCU010000135.1 GCA_029077775.1 Acidocella sp.
TTGCGCATTTATCCCTGGGCCACAGACTTTGGCGGGCACTACCCGCGCAGCCGCGCCGGGCCGCCCTCGCCATGGTGGCGGGCCGTTTGGCGCCCCGTGCCGGGCCGTTTCCAACGTCGCATTCAGACGGGCTGGTGGTGGCGGGCGAATTGACCCAAGGCACGGGGATGGGCGAGGCCGCGCGTATTTTCGCCGGGGCAGCATCGAAGCTCGGGCTGCTGCGCGGGCGGATGGAACTCGGCATCGGCAGCCGCCCGCACCAACAGGCCCCTGTCGGGGCGGCTTTGTTGCTGGCCGTGAACGCCCCCAGCCTTCCCTTGATGCTGGCACGGGCACCTGTGTCATTATTAAAAGACAGGCTCGTCATAGGTGGCTGGGCGTGGGAATTGCCTGTAACCCCAAATAGCTGGCGGCGCGGCGCGACTTATGTGCATGAAATCTGGGCCGGGTCCGCCTTTACCGCCGCGGCGCTGGAGCGGTTGATGCCGGGCCGGGTGCGGGTGATCCCCTATCCTCTGGGGCTGATGGATACCGCATGGCCTGAACCGGACCGGGCCTCATGCGGGTTGCCGCCTGGGCCCGTGATTACGGTCATGGCGTTCTCCTTGGGCTCAAGTGCTGCGCGCAAAAACCCGCTGGCGGGGATTGAGGCGTTTCGCCGCGCCTTCCACAACCGCGCCGACCAGTTGCTGGTGGTGAAGATCTCAGGCGCTGCGGCCTTCCCGCGCATGGCTTGCCTGCTGCAAGCCCAGGCTGGCGGTAATATCCGGGTCATCGCGCAGGATTGGCCGCCGGGTCGAATGGAGGCATTGCTCGCCTGCGCGGATATCGTGCTCAGCCTGCACCGCGCGGAGGGCTTCGGGCTGGTCCCCGCGCAGGCGATGCTGCACGGCATTCCGGTGGTGGCAACGGGCTGGTCCGGCAATATGGAATATATGGACGAGCATAGCGCCGCCCTGGTCGGCTACCGGCTGGTGCCTGTGAGGGATGATTCTGGCCTTTATGCCGCAAGCCCTGGTGCAGTCTGGGCTGAGCCGGATATCGCCCACGCGGCTGAACTGTTACGGGCCTTGGGCGATGACGCGGCGCGGCGCGAAAATCTGGGCGCACGCGGCCAGGCTCACGCCACGCGCGCGCTCAATGGGGCACATTTCAAAAATGCGCTCACACGGCTCGGGGTGTGGCAAAATATGGGGGAAAGGCTGGCTCCCGAAGTTGGACTCGAACCAACGACCGAGCGATTAACAGTCGCTTGCTCTACCAGCTGAGCTATTCGGGACCAGCCGCCGGGCTATAGCCAAGCTTGGCCGGAGGCGCAAGGCGGAAGGTTGATTTCCGCGCTTCGGCACCTTATTGATGCAGCCATCGCGGGCGTGGTGGAACTGGTAGACGCGCCGGACTCAAAATCCGGTTCTGGTGACAGAGTGTCGGTTCGATTCCGACCGCCCGCACCAATTTTCTCCGCGCGGCCTCGCTGTTATTCAGCCGTCATCGCGCCTATATACCGGTATGACTGAAGCGCCCGGATCGCCTGGCATTGCGCCGCGTTGGACATCGAGCGCCAAGGATGGCGTTGGTACAGCGTTGTCGCCGCGCAGCGCCGTGTGGTTCACCCATAGTCATGGGATTCTGAACGAGATCTATTACCCGGCGGTGGATGCCGCCTGCACCCGGGATTGCGGGTTTATCGTTACTGATGGCCAGCCCGGCGGGTTTTTCGCCGAGGAAAAGCGCGACACCACCACCAGCATAAGCCGCCTGGCCGATGGCGTGCCGCTTTTCCTCATCACCAATACTTGCAAGGCCGGGCGTTTCGTCATCGAGAAGCGGATCATGGCGGACCCGGCGCATGATTGTGTGCTGCAGGATATTCGGCTGATCCCGGCACCTGGCGTTACGGGGTTGCGGTTATTCGTGTTGCTGGCACCGCATCTGGTCAATGGTGGGGCGCATAATTCCGGCTGGTTGGGGGCGTATAAGGGGGTTGGCATGTTGCTGGCCAGCGGCGATAGCACCTCGCTCGCCCTGGCTTGTGCTTATGGGAACGGTGCTGATGGGTTCCTGTCGCGCAGCGTGGGGTTCGTGGGGGTCTCGGATGGCTGGCAAATGCTGCGCCGATACGGGCATCTGGCAACCGCATACGACACTGCGACCGATGGGAATATCGCGCTGGCCGGGGAGCTTGACGCCGCCCGCCCCGCGCGGCTGGCCATCGGGTTTGGCCGCACGCCACAGGCTGCCTGCTTTCAGGCCGCCGCCAGCCTGGCCAGCGCGCCCGCGCCCGCCATGGCGGCCTATGCCGCGGACTGGCAACGCTGGCAGAGCGGGCTGGAGCCGCTCGACCCGAAAATTCGCGATACCCCGCATAATCTCTACCGGGTCAGCACCACGGTGCTGCGCAGCCATGAAAGCCCCCTGTTCCCAGGCGGGTCGATCGCCAGCCTGTCGATCCCGTGGGGGGATGCCAAGGGCGATGATGACCTGGGCGGCTATCATCTGGTCTGGCCGCGCGACCTCGCGGAGACGGGCGGCGCGCTGCTGGCCTGCGGTGCAACCGAAGATGCCCGCCGCGTGCTCGATTATTTGCGCGTGATCCAGGAGCCTGACGGGCATTGGCGGCAGAATACCTGGCTGGATGGCAGCATGTATTGGGGTGGCATCCAGATGGATGAAACGGCGTTTCCGATATTGCTGCTCGATCTGGCGTGGCGCCACGGGGCGGTGGCCGAGGCTGAGTTGGGATCATACTGGCCCATGGTGCGCGCGGCGTGTGGGTTTATCCTGCGTAACGGCCCGGCGAGTGACCAGGATCGCTGGGAGGAAAATGCCGGGTACACGCCCGCCACCATCGCCGTGGAGATTGCCGGATTGCTGGCCGCCGCCGATCTCGCGTTGCGTATGAACGAACCGGCGATGGCGGCGTATTTGCAAGATACCGCCGATGCCTGGAACACCGATATCGAAAGCTGGATGTATGTCTCCGGCACGGCGTTGGCCGAGACCTGCGAGGTGCGCGGTTATTATCTGCGGGTGGTGGCCGAAGGCGGGCATGATCTGGCCGCGGCCCCCGTGCATGGCCGGGTCGCGGTGCGCAACCGCCCGGCCGATGCCACGGATATCGCCGCCGATGCGCTGGTGGGGCCGGATGCCCTGGCGCTCGTGCGCTTTGGCCTACGCGCGGCGGATGACCCGCGGATTTTGGATACTGTGAAGGTGATCGACCATTTAACGCGGGTTGAATTGCCGCAAGGGCCGGGTTGGCACCGTTATAACGATGACGGGTACGGCGAACATCATGACGGGCGGGCCTTCGATGGCACGGGGTATGGCCGGGTCTGGCCGCTGCTGGCCGGTGAGCGCGCACATTTTGAGATCGCCGCCGGAAATTTCGGCGCGGCGGCGGCTTTGCAAAAAACCATCGAAGCCTGCGCCAGCGAAGGCGGGTTGCTGCCCGAGCAGGTTTGGGATGCCGAGGATATCCCCGCGCGCGGGCTGTATCTGGGGCGGCCCAGCGGCTCCGCCATGCCGCTGGTCTGGGCGCATGGGGAATATATCAAACTTCTGCGGTCATTGCGCGACGAGGCGATTTTCGATCTGCCGCCGCAGACCGTGCAGCGTTACCTGAAAGATAAAACCGTGCCGCGCTGCCGCGATTGGCGGGAGGATTGGCGACGCAGCCGGATCCCCGTAGGGCAGGATTTGCGTGTGCAATTTGTGGCACAGGTGATGGTGCGGTTCAGCCTTGATGATTGGGCGTCATTCCAGGACATTCAGGCAACCGATACCGGGTTTGGCGTGTTTGCCGCCACACTCTCCGCCGGGCATCTGCCCACAGGCGGCAAAATAATATTTACCTGGCAAAACCCGGGTGGCGACTGGCACGGTGAAAATGTTGTGGTGGCGATAGGCCCGGCCTGAACCGGGTTTATTGCGCGGCGAGGCCAAGCACCGCGCCGGTGGGTGATTGCAGCAGCACCGCGACATGCGCGCCCGCCGGGTGCGACATTGTCATGGTGGTTTCAGCCCCATTCCAGGGCCCGAGCCGGGTGATGCTCCGGACCACATTGGCCTCGGTGATGGTCGCGCCGTCATTCTCGCCGCCGCCGATGCTGGTGCTGTGGGTGGTGTCATAGCCGAACATCCATATCGTCGCGGGGCCTGTCCCGGC
Organism: Acidocella sp.; assembly: GCA_029077775.1. GTDB lineage: Bacteria > Pseudomonadota > Alphaproteobacteria > Acetobacterales > Acetobacteraceae > Acidocella. The sequence goes on from JAQNCU010000135.1 coordinate 4,169, forward strand.
GGCGATGGTCAGGCTGACCGTTTGACCGCCCGTTACGGTGATGGGGACATCACCGGCGTGCTTAGCCTCGGAAGCCGCGATGGCGGCCATTACAGCCGGTTTGTTCGAACCGACCAGCTGGGCCGTGCCATCGACCACGGCCTCCGGCGTGTAGACATTCTGGCTGTTGGCGAGCCCGGCATACCAGCTTTGGCGCGCCGTGGCGGCTTGTAGCCCGTAAGGGTCGCTGAAGGCGGCACTGTCCCAATAGGTGACGTTGAAGCTGAGCGGCAGGAGTTTCGGGTCGGCGGCGAGGCGTTGCAATAGCGCGTCAGCCGGGGGGCAGGAGGAACAGGCGAGCGAGGTGAATAATTCCACCAGCACGGGCCGCGCCTGCGCCGCCGGGGCGAGCATGGCCAAAGCAAGGCCGATGGCGATGGCCGATTTCACGAGCCGCTATACCAATCATAGCCCTGATCTTCCCAGTACCCGCCGGGATAGACATTGGTAACGGCGAGATGGACCAGGGATTTCGGGTTTTTGAAGCCGAGCTTTACGGGGATACGCAGCCGCACCGGCGCGCCGAAAGGCGGGGTCAGCGGCGCGTTCAGAAAATTCAGCGCGAGGATGGTTTGCGGGTGCAGGGCTGAGGGCATGTCGATGCTCGAATAATACCCATCAGCGCATTTGAAGGAGACGTATTTGCAGGTGAGGTCGGCGCCGACATGGCGCAAAAAATCACTCAGCCGCACGCCGCTCCATTGGCCGATGACGCGCCAGCCTTCGACACAGATCAACCGGGTGATCTGCGAATGCTGCGGCAGGGCGTTGAGGGCGCTCACGCTCCACGGCGTTTTGTTCTGGATCTGGCCGCCCAGCGCCAGCGTGTAGGTGGCCGGGTCCACCACCGGGGCCTGCGAGATGTCATAAAACGCGTTGAATCGCGGCGGGTTGGTGATCTGGTCCGGGCGGAATGTCGGGGCCAAAGTGTGTGGGTCGAACAGAGCTTCCTGGACCTTGTCATCCCAGGCGAGCATCGCGTGTTTGAACTGATCAGTGAGGCTCGAATTATCGGCCTCGGTCATTTTGCAGGCAGGCAGGGTGGTGACAGCCCCCAGCGCCATGGCGCGGAACATCAGGTTGCGGCGGTTGGTGGGGGTCATGATGAGATCCTCCCGCCGGTGATCATCGGCGGCAGGACTTTGGGGACCAGCAGCACGAGGGCGAGATGGATGGCGACGAAGATCGCGATGGCGGCCATGGCGAAAAAATGCACATAGCGGGCGATGAAATAGCCACCGCAGAGATCGGTGAAAAACCATAATTGCACAGGCTTCCAGATGCCGAGGCCGGAGATGACGATGACCACGCCCGCGAACATCACCCCGAGGTAAAGCAGCTTTTGCACCGCGTTATAGACCCCGGTTTCATGCTTCAGATCCATCCGGAAGGCCGCGCGGAGGTCGGCCCACACGCTGGCCGGGCTGAGGGGAAAGAATTTGGCGAAATGGCCGCTGATGCCGCTATAGCCGAAATAGAGCAGGCCGTTGATCACCAGCAGCCACATGAAGGCGAGATGCCAGGCAATGGCGCCGCCCAGCCAGCCGCCGATGGTGATGAGGCCGGGGAAGGTAAAGCCAAACAAGGGCGAGGCGTCGTAGATCTGCCAGCCGCTGCCGATCATCATGATGATGGCCACGGCGTTTAACCAATGCGTGAGCCGAACGGGCCAGGGGTGGATGACACGGGGTTTTTCGGTTTTGGCTAGCATGACACACCTCGGTTGGTTCTCGCGACGACGTTGGGCGCGGTGATCGTTTTCGTCCAGGCATCGGTTTCGTGCCCAAATGGCATTGGCGGGGAACGGTTAACCCCCATTATATCGATGATATCGGATTTACCGGATTATTTCATCAGGAGTGCTTTGCCATGTCACGTCAAATTGTTATCGCCGCCGGGCTGTTTTTCGGGTTGGCCGGGGCGGCGCTGGCGCAAACCAGCAATAGCATGTCCTCGCCGATGTCCTCGCCAATGTCTTCGCCCATGGCCAGCCAAAGCGGCATGTCCCACAACAACATGGCGCCGATGACCAAGCCCAAAACCGATAAGAGCACTAACAGCATGAGCAACATGAGTAATATGAGCAGCATGGGCAACAACAGCATGGGTAACAACAGCATGGCGCCCGCCAAGCCCGCGCAGTAACATGATGATGGCGGCGGGGTTGTCCGTCGCGGCCGCCTGATCATCGGGGAGGGGGATGTGAACGAGACGATGGTAACCCGCCTGGATGTGTTGCGCGCCAGTCGCCGTGAGGATGCGGGGTGGGAGGCGTCGTATCAGGAAATTTTGAGCACCCTGAACCGCGAGGGGTTTTTATCCCAGGTTTTGCGGGCCGGGGAGGTGTTTCCGGATTTTATGTTGCCGAGCGCCGAAGGGCGGCTGGTGGGGTTGCGGGAGTCGCTGGCTTTGGGCCCGGTGGTGCTCGGGTTTTTCCGGGGCGCGTGGTGCCCGTTTTGTAAAATCGTACTGGAGGCCCTGGCCGAAAACCTGCCGGGGATCGAGGCGGCGGGGGCACGTATGTTCGCCTTGACGCCGGAGACGGGCGGGTTGGCGATGGCGTTGAAAACCCGGCACCAGGCGCGGTTTGAGGTGCTGGCGGATGTGGATTTCGGGGTTGGGCTGGCGGCGGGCGTGGTGTTCAGAATCCCGCCTTTGTACCAGGCGCGGGTGGAGGCGGCGGGGTTGGATTTTCCGCAACGCCACGGAAATGGGGCGTGGTGCCTGCCTGTGCCCGCGATTTTTGTTATTGCCCCTGACGGGCGGATCGCCGCGCGGTTCATGGATGTGGATTTCTCGCGCCGGGCGTCGGAGATCATCGCCGCGATCGGCCGGGTCTGAGCATGGAATTATCCCAGGTCCGGTATTTTATCACGCTCTGCCGCACGCTGAATTTCACACGCGCGGCTGAGCAATGCCATGTGACGCAGCCTGCCTTTACCCGCGCGATCCAGCGGCTGGAGGAGGAGCTGGGCGGGGCGCTGTTGTTCCGGGAGCGTGGGCTGACGCAGTTGACGGCGTTGGGGCGGGATATGCGCCCGCATCTGGAGGCGATGCTGGACGCCGCCGAGGCTGCCACGGCCTTGGCGAAGTTGCGGCGGCACAGCGAGCCTGGGCGGCTGAAAATCGGGCTGGGGCCAG
>JAQNCU010000136.1 GCA_029077775.1 Acidocella sp.
GACCTTAATTTTGGCGCCGCAATAGGAAAAAATACCCTCGGTGACGACCGTGATCATGTCCACGCCGTCAACCTCGGCGCTGACAATGAAGGGGGCCGGTTTGTAGTCAGGATAGGTGGTGCCCGCGCCGATGGCGGTGATCTGGCCATCGATGAACAGATGCGGGTCGGTCCGGGTCAGCGTGCCATCATGGTTGGCGTAGCGGTCGCACGCACCAGCCATGCCCGGCTTTATGTAGCACATCACTGGGCAGGCATCGCAACGTATCGGCGGCCCGGCGGCAGCGGCGGTGACGGCGGGCGGGGGCGTGGTTTCTCGCATCATGCGTCAATTTCCGTCAATTTCCGTTAATTTCCGTCAATTTCCGTTGACCTCGGAACCCGGCTCATCTAGCCTCCATGTCATTAGCACACAAATGAGTAAAGGCAACAAAAACCGGCGTGAAACCATGTGCGTTCATCTATCATCGGCCATCCGGGCTGCCAGAAGCTCTGGCCTTGCTGGCGGCACATGCGCCCACCGGGGGGCGGGTGCTGGCCGGCGGGCAGAGCCTGGTGCCGATGATGGCCTACCGCATGGCCCAGCCATCGCATCTGATCGACATCAACCACATCGCCACGTTACAGGGCGCGGCCATGCAAAACGGGGCGCTGGTGATCGGCACCACCACCCGCCATGCGGCCTTCAAAACGGGGATCTGCCCGGGGCCATTGGGGGCGATGCTGGGTTTTGTCTCATCGCACATCGCGCACGGGCCCATCCGCAATCGCGGCACGTTCGGCGGCAGCCTCGCCAATGCCGACCCGGCCTCGGAATGGTGTCTGGTGATGGTCACCCTGGGCGGACGCGTGATGCTCCAACATGCATCCGGCACGCGCATGGTGGCGGCGGGGGATTTTTTCACCGGGGTCATGGCCACCGCCCTGGCGGATGATGAGATGCTGACCGAGGCCCATCTTCCGTGGGGGCAAGGCGACCAGTGGGGGTTTTACGAGATCAGCCGCCGCGCCGGGGATTATGCTCTGGCCATGTGTTTGGTGGTCTACAGGCTGGATAACGGTCTGATGCGCGATGTGCGTCTTGGCATTGGCGGCGCTGAGGCCACACCGCGCCGGTTGGCGGCGGCGGAGGCGATATTGGCGGGGCAGGCACCCACCGGGCCAAATTTCATCCAGGCCGCCGATGCCGCGGCGGCGATGCTGAAGCCCATGACCGACCACAACGTAACCGCCTTGTTCCGGCGCGATCTGGTACGTGCGGCGGTGCGGCGCGCATTGCACCACAGCCTTAACCATGAGTAGCGGGCGATGACAGGCTGGGTGGGACGGCCCATCACCCGGTTCGAGGATGATGCCCTGTTGCGCGGGGCTGGACATTTCACGGCGGATTTGCCTGCTGAGGCCTATTTACGCTTCGTGCGCTCCCCCGTGGCGGCGGGGATCATCGATGGCTGTATCGCGCCCGATGGCGTGATGATGATCACAGACACCGACCTTGCTTCGGTGCCGCCGATCAAGCCGATCATCCGTAAATTCGGCTATGTTCCCATCGCACAGCCTGTGCTGGCGCGGGGCGTGGTGCGCTATACTGGCGAGCCCGTGGCCGCCGTGATCGGGCAAACCGAGGAACAGGCCGAGGATTTCGCCGATCTCGTGAGCCTGAACATTACACCAGCGCCGGTTTGCGTGACCGCCGAAGCCGCGATGGCGCCCGGCGCGCCGGTGATACACCCCGGCATGGCGGATAACATCGTGGTGCAGACGGCGCTCACCACGCCCGGGTATGAAAGCGCAAACGCCAAAGCGGCGCATCGGGTCGTGACGAAAATCCGCTCGCACAGGCAAGCGGCGCTGCCGATGGAGACCAGGGCCGCGCACGCCGCGTTCGATGCCGCAACCGGGCGCGTGACGCTGACCTGCACGGCGCAGATGCCGCATCTGATGCACCGCGCCATCACGGCGATGCTGGGCATGGCAGCGGACGAACTGCGAGTCATCGCCCCCGATTTTGGGCAGAAAATGTCGCTGGCGGCGGAATATGTCGTGCTGGTCTGGGCGGCATTGCGGCTGCGCACCAGCATCGCCTGGGTGGAGGACAGGCGGGATAATCTGATGGCGAGCTTCCATGCCCGGGATATCGCGATCGAGGTTGAGGGCGCGTTCGACAATGAGGGTCGGTTTTTGGCGCTGCGTGGTGACATCACCGCCAATGTCGGGGCCTATGCGCCGTATCCGAATACGGCGGCGGTTGAACCGCTGATGTCGTTCACTGAATTGCCGGGGCCGTATGACATCGGTGAATATTCCTGCGCGGCACGCGGTGTGATCACCAATACCTGCTGCAGCGCGCCGTATCGCGGCGTGGCGCGGCCCGCGATCACGCTGGCGATGGAGCGGCTGCTGGACATGGCGGCGATGCAACTGGGGATGGAACCCGCTGAAATTCGCCGCCGCAACCTCATCCGTATCTTCCCGCATACCACCCCGACGGGCCTGGTATATGATAATGCCGCCTATGTTGAGACCATGGAGATGGCGCTGCTGGCGGCCGATGTGCCGGGGTTTCGGGCACGCCAGCATGCAGCGCGCGCCCGGGGCGTTTACCTCGGGCTTGGCATGTCGAGTTTTTGTGAGCGCACGGGTTACGGCTCCGCCGCCTTTGCCGCGCGCGGGATGGATATTCAGCCGGGCTGGGAACATGTCGACATGACCCTGGATGGCGACGGCGTGGTGACGGCGCGGATCGGTGCCTCGCCGCATGGCCAGGGGTTGCGGACCACGCTGGCGCAGATCATCGCCGATGCCGTGGGCGTGGTGCCCGCAAACGTGCGGGTGGTGCATGGCGACACCGACCACACGCCCTTTGGCTGGGGGACATTCGCCAGTCGCTCGCTGGTGATCTCGGGTGGTGCCTCGTTGATCGCGGCGCGCAAAATTCGCGAGCGCCTGTTGCAACAGGCGGCTTCATACTTGGAGGCCGCCGATGCCGATATCGACTTACGCGATGGCTACGCCAGCGTGACCGGCACCGACCGGCGGGTCAGCATCGCGGTGTTGGCGCAAGTACATGGCGGGTTTGCCGATGATGGGTTTTATGATCCGCTGGGCACATTCTCGAACGCCACGCATATCGCCATGGTGGCGGTGGATATCGAGACCTGCATGGTGCGGGTCGAGCGGTTTATCGTCGCCGAAGATGCCGGGCGGTTGATCAACCCGATGATCGTCGATGGCCAGATCCATGGTGGCGTGGCGCAGGGGATCGCCAATGCGCTGCTGGAGGAGGTTATTTACGACGAGACGGGCAATATCCTCACCATCTCGCTGGCCGATTTCCTCGCCCCCACCGCGCACGAGATCCCCGCGATGACCATTTTGCACCGCGAGACGATTGCCGATGCGACGATGACGGGTGCGAAAGGCTTGGGCGAGGGTGGCACCATTGGCGCGCCAGCCGCCGTGCTGAACGCCATCAATGACGCGCTGGCGCCGCTGAAAGTGACGATAAACGAGATGCCCGCCACACCGGCGCGGCTGCACGCGGCGCTGCGGGGGACAAAATGAAATTGCACGTCAATGGCCGGGATTACGACATCGCGGTGGAAGCGCGCCGGACCCTGGCCGATGCGCTGCGTAAGGATTGCGGGCTGACCGGCACGCATATTGGCTGCGAGCACGGGGTGTGCGGGGCCTGCACGGTGATTATGGATGGCGCGGCGGTGCGCGCCTGCCTGATCTTCGCGGTGCAGGCGGAAGGTGCCGTAATCCGCACGGTGGAGGGGCTCGCGGCCGGTGGCCTGCATGTCATCCAGCAGGAATTCGTCGCACATCACGGGCTGCAATGCGGGTTTTGCACGCCAGGGTTTTTAATGCTGGCGGTGGCGGCGCGGGAGGCTGAACCCGACCTGACCGACGCCGAAATTCTCGACGTGCTTTCAGCCAATTTGTGCCGGTGCACCGGCTACCAGAACATCGTGAAAGCGGTGAGTGCGAGCGCGCGCCGCATGAGGGAGACCTGACATGGCAGGACCAGGCGGGCAGGACCAACAAAAAGGCCGGATGGTGATCCGCAATATCGGGTTGCTGCTATCAGGCAAATTGGAACAACCGATCCTCGACGCGGATTGCGTGGTCGCCGAGCACGGCAAAATCGTCGCCGTTGGGCGTGCGGGCCTGTGCGATACCGGCAATGCGACCATCGAGATCGACGCTCAGGGTGCCGCGCTGACCCCCGGTTTGATCGACAGCCACGTACACCCGGTTTTTGGCGATTGGACACCACGGCAAAACCAGCTTGGCTGGATCGAGAGCACGCTGAATGGTGGCGTCACGACCATGATCTCAGCCGGTGAGGTGCATATGCCAGGGCGGCCACGGGATATTGTGGGGCTCAAGGCACTCGCGATTACCGCGCAGCGGGCCTACCAGAATTTCAAGCCGGGCGGTGTGAAGGTTCTAGGCGGCGCGCCCGTGATCGAACAGGGGATGGTGGAGAGCGATTTTGCCGAACTGGCGGCAGCCGGGGTGAGTTTGCTGGGAGAGGTCGGTTTGGGCTCGGTAAAGGCGGGGTATGAGGCGCGGGAAATGGTGGCCTGGGCGCGCAAATATGGCATCCAGAGTACCATCCACACCGGCGGGCCGAGCGTGCCGGGCTCAGGTTACATCGACGCCGATACGGTGCTGGAGGCCGACGCGGACATTATCGGGCATATTAATGGCGGGCACACGGCTTTGCCGCTGCGCCAGATACGTTGCCTTTGCGAAGGCTGCGGGCGCGGGATTGAGATTGTGCATAATGGCAATGAGCTGGCCGGGCTGACGGCGCTGCGCTACGCCCGTGAATTGGGGCAGATGGAGCGGGTGATTCTGGGCACTGACGGGCCTGCGGGGTCAGGCGTGCAGCCGCTTGGTATTTTGCGGATGATCGCGATGCTGTCATCACTCGGCGATGTGCCGCCCGAGATCATGTTTTGCGCCGCGACCGGCAACACCGCGCGGCTGCGCAAGCTCGATTGCGGGATCATCGAACCCGGGCGCGCCGCAGATTTTGTGATCTGTGACCGTGCCCAGCATTCGGCGGGCACCGACATGCTTGATAGTGTGCGCAAGGGTGATTTGCCGGGGATCGGCATGGTGATCATAGACGGGATGATCCGGTGCCACCGCAGCCGCAATACCCCGCCCGCCGAGCGCGTGCCCGTGGTGGTGGAAACGCAGGCACGACCCGAATGAAAACCCAACTTGCGTAAGATCCGAAGCCTCGGCAAAGAGTAATGGCTGAAAGGCGGAAAAGCAGGAACCTCCCGCCTTTGATCGAGGACCGGACATGACCCACGCCATAAATCTGATTGTTTTTTTGTTGCTGACGGTGGCAGGGCTGGTGATGGCGGTGACCGGTTTTATCGACGGCTTGTTGGCCTCCGCGATGACCGCAGCCCATGTACCGGCCAACGCGCAGACGATTCTTCTATTTATCGCCGCCGCATGTCTGGTGGTGTTTGCAATCAAGGCGTTGGGCCGCGTTCTGGCCGCTCTGGTCATTGTGTTGCTGGTGCTTTTGTTGCTGCACAAAACCGATCCGGGACTGGGAATGCCGCAGGGCCACGTTCCTGCCTGGATGACTATGCCCACAGCGCCGCATATTACATTATAAACCCAAGCAATTTACCGGCGAACTTTATCCCGGTTTGAGACGGCGATGCCGAATTATGTTCACCGTGCTGGCCAACGTATCACGCGCCACAACCGCCATGGTCGCCGCGTAAAGCAACCCACCCGCGCCACACAGCACCGCCAGCCTTTCGATGATCGACATTTCCGGCAAGGCCGCAGACAGCCAAAAAATGCCCGCCACCATCACGAGGGCCGCGAACACCGGCGGCGTGACCGCACGGAGCCATTGCCGGACCCGCAGGTTGATCAAGCGTAGCGCCAGAACGGCACAGAACGGAACCGTTACGATATAGGGAAGAACAAAAGGTGCTGCGATAATTCGCGGCCCAAAAATATGCATGAGCGCAAATAAAATGATGGAAAGCCCGGTTTGGATTGCGGTTAACGCGGTCAGCCAGGCCGGACGATTATGCAACAGCAAGACCGCGCCGAAATAATCGAACGCCAAAGAACATAATGCGCCCACCGACAGCCAGGCAAACACCCCGGACGCCCCCGCCCAACGGGCTCCGAACAGCAACACGATAATCGGCGATGCCACCGCCGCCGCGCCCAGAAAAATTGGCGCACAGCATGTGAACACCAACCGCGTGGCTGTCAAAAACACGCGCTGCAAACGTGCCGTGTTATCTTGCGACTCAGACAAAGCGGGCATCGCCACACCGTTCACCGGACCTGTTGCGACCATTTGCAACGCGAGCTTCAAACGCTTACCGATGCTGTAAATGCCCACCGCAACTGGGCCAAATATCAGCGCCACAAGTGCCGTGTCCGCATTTTGATTCAGAACACCCAGCGCCGCATTGCCGCTGATGGCGCGCAGATACACCAATATTTCCCGCGTTGTGGCCAGCGATACCCGCAGGCCCGGCCGCCATGGCGTGATCAGCCACAGCATGGCGAGACCTGAGAATGAGCCAACGCATTGCTGGATAACCAGAGACCAGACACCCAAACCCAGCAAGGCGGCCCCTACCCCCGCAACGGCACCGATCAACATGCCGATGACGGAACGAATGGCGAGAACGCGCATCTGAAAATTACGCATCAGCCACGCCTCCTGTGTGCGGCTGAGCGACAAGGCAATGAGGATGAGGCTCATCGGCCGGATCACACGCCCCAGACCGTCCGCGTGAAACAGGCGGTCAGCCAAAAAGGAAATGCCGCAAAGTATAAGGGCGCAACCGATACCCAGAGCAAAGCTGATCCAGAAAGCTGTTGTCCACTCCTCATGCGTTGCCTTAAGCTTACGCATCATCGGTGTGACAATCTGGTCGATTGTCAGCGACTTCAGCGAGTAGATAAAGGTAAACGAGATTGCGACGTAACCGAAATCTTTCGGGTTTAGCAAATGTGCGAGGATTGAGAACACAACAAGCGACAGGCCCTGGACGGAAACCATTTCAATGGTGATCCACATAGCCCCCGAGATCGCCCGCACGCCCAAAGAGCGTACCGGGGCCGCGGGTTTGGAACCGGGGAGATCCACACCGATAACAACGCCGCGATCATCTTCATGGCCATCTGTCATCTTTCAGCGCGTGTGCGGAACATCACGACGCCGCTGGCGCGATTATGCGCCTCACGAGGCATTGTGAAATGCCGTACGCACCGGTACCGACTGATCTGGCACACCACGCGCATCCCTCAACCCTTCAAACATCGCTCTGAA
>JAQNCU010000137.1 GCA_029077775.1 Acidocella sp.
GCGCGATCCTGCCAGCCTGGACCGGCCTTCCACCCCGACCTTGCCACCTTCGATCATGATCGGCGATTTGGGCAGCAGCAGCATTCATTACGGGTTGATTTTCGGCCTGGTTGCCTGCCTGGCCGCCTGGTTCTTCGTGTACTTCACCAAATATGGGTTTGCCGCGCGCATCGCTGGCGGTAATGCCCGCGCGGCGCGGGTAGTTGGACTGCCGGTGGAACGCATGGTGATCGGCTTTTGCGCCGCCGCCGGCGGCTTTGCCGGTCTGGCCGGCATGGTCGAAGTTGCCGCCGTGCAAGGTGCCGCCAGTTCCGACCTTGCCACTGGCGTCGGCTATACCGGCATTCTGGCGGCCTTTCTGGCCCGGATGAATCCGCTGGCTTTGATTCCGGTCGCCATTCTGCTGGGCGGGCTGGATGCAGCGGGCGGCTTTCTGCAACAGCGGCTTGGCCTGCCGGATGCCACCATCCAGATGCTGCGCGGCATATTATTCGTCATGCTGCTAAGCTTCGAGGCCTTGCAGGGCAGGCTGACGCAATTCCTGCCGAAACGTCCGGCGGCACTACCCCCCGGCGCAAGGGTGTCCGGCTAATGGCTGGCGATGCATTGGGCTGGTGGGGCGTTCCACTTGCCGTCGGGGCTGGGGCCATCCGCGTCTCCACCCCGTTTCTGTTCGTCAGCCTGGGAGAGGTCGTTACCGAGACCTCCGGCCGGATCAATCTGGGCCTGGAAGGCACGCTGGTGATGGGGGCGATGACCGGTTACGCCGTCAGCTACCTCACAGGCTCGCCTTGGCTCGGCGTGCTGGTGGCCGGGATCGTCGGCGCGCTGTTTGGCGCGCTGCATGCCGCCATTTGCTCGCTGCCGAAAGTCAACGATATTGCGGTCGGCATTGCGCTGATGCTGTTTGGTACCGGCGCCGCCTTCTTCCTCGGCACAACTTTCGTTGCACCCTCCGCACGGCATCTGCCTTCCATCCCGGCCGGGTTCTGGAGCAACGTGCCGCAGATCCAGGCGGCGCTGAAGGTGAATGCGCTGTTCTTCATCGGCGTGGCAGTGGCGCCGATCCTGGCCTGGGCGCTGAAAAATACCGGCACCGGGCTGATGCTGCGCATGGTGGGCGATAATTCCGAAGCGGCGCGCGCCGCTGGCTATTCGCCGCTGATGGTGCGGCTATGGGCCACCATGTTTGGCGGCTTCATGGCGGGGGTCGGCGGCGCCGATCTGTCGCTGTATTATCCTGGCAGCTGGAGCGAGGGCCTGTCCTCTGGCCAGGGCATCATCGCCGTGGCGCTGGTGATTTTCGCGCGCTGGCGGCCGATGGCCTGCTTATGGGCGTCACTGCTGTTCGGCGGTGCTGGCGCGCTGGGTCCGGCGCTGCAATCGGTCGGCGTTACCGGCGGCTATTATCTGTTCAATGCCGCCCCCTATATTCTAACCCTGGTGATCATGATCATCGCCTGCTCGCCGGACCGCACGCTGGCGGGCGCGCCGGGCGAACTTTCCATCACCAAATAGGAGCGAATTATGGTCAAGGCCCTTCCCTATACCTGGCCCTATGACAACCTGTGGTCGCCTGCCGATACCGCGCTTATCATCATCGACATGCAGATCGATTTCTGCGGCGCTGGCGGCTATGTTGAGAAAATGGGCTACGATATCGCCCTCACCCGTGCGCCGATCGGCCCGATTTCGACCGTGCTGGCCGCCATGCGGGCACGTGGGTATCACATTTTCCATACCCGCGAGGGCCACCGGCCTGATCTTGCCGACTTGCCAGCCAATAAACGCTGGCGTTCCCGACAGATAGGTGCTGGGATCGGCGATCCCGGGCCCTGCGGCAAAATTCTAATCCGTGGCGAGCCAGGCTGGGAGATTATTCCGGAGCTGGCGCCACTGCCGGATGAACCCATTATCGACAAGCCCGGCAAGGGAAGTTTTTACGCCACCGACCTGGAGCTGCTGCTGCGGGTGCGCGGGATTCGCAACATCGTGCTAACCGGCATCACCACCGATGTATGCGTGCACACCACCATGCGCGACGCCAATGATCGCGGCTTTGAATGCCTGCTGCTGACCGATTGCTGCGCTGCCACCGACAAGACCAATCACGACCACGCTATTAAAATGATCTTGATGCAAGGCGGGGTTTTCGGTGCCGTCGCGAATTCCGCGGATTTCATCGCGGGACTGGCATGAGCGCTTTAGGCCTTGAAGCCATCGAGATTACGAAACGCTTCGGCGATTTCACGGCGCTGGATCGCGTTTCGCTGACATTGCGCCCCGGCACGGTGCATGCGCTGCTGGGCGAAAACGGCGCCGGAAAATCGACTTTGGTAAAATGCCTGATGGGATTCTACCATGCCGATTCCGGCGAGATAAAAATCGCCGGGAAAACGCAGAAGGTCGGTAATCCGCGCGATGCTCAAGGTGCCGGCATCGGCATGGTGTACCAGTATTTTACGCTGGTGCCCTCGATGACCGTGCTGGAAAACCTGACCATGGGGCTGGGCTTTCGCCCCGGCCGGATCGACTGGAGAGCCGAGCGTGCGAAACTTTCGGCTTTTTTGGCGACCATGCCGTTTGGCGTGGATATCGACCGGCCGGTTTCGCAGCTTGCCGCCGGCGAGAAGCAGAAGGCGGAAATCCTCAAGCAGCTATATTTGCAGGCCAGGATTCTGATCCTGGACGAACCGACCTCGGTGCTCACGCCGCAGGAGGCCGATGAGATGCTGGGCCTGGTCCGTTCCATGGCGGTGGAAGGCCGGCTGAGCGTGCTGATCATCACCCACAAATTCCGCGAGGTGCTGGCCTTCGCCGATGAGGTGACGGTTCTGCGCCGCGGAAAGCTGGTCGGGGCCGGCAAGGTGAACGATCTTGGCGTCGCCAGGATGGCGAGCCTGATGATGGGCGACCAGGCAGCGGGTGATCACGCAGGCAGGCTGGAACGCGAATCCGGCGCGCTGATGTTGGAGCTGAACAATGTTTCCGCCTTGGATGATGCCGGCAACCCGGCCTTGCGCCGGGTAAACCTGCAGGTGCATCGGGGCGAGATTGTCGGGGTCGCCGGTGTTTCCGGCAACGGCCAGACGGCTTTGGTTGAAGTGCTGGCCGGTCAGCGCAAGCATCAAGGGCTGGTGGCGGTGGCTGGCGAGGCGTTCGGCGCGTCCCGCAAGGAAATCTGGCGGCACAAATTCTCGCTGCTGCCGGAAGAACCTTTGCGTAATGCCTGTGTCGGCCGGATGAGCGTTGCCGAAAACATGGCTTTTCGTAATTTTGACCGCCCGCCTTTGGGCGGCGGCATTCTGGTTCGCCGCGCGGCGATGCAGCGGCAGGCTGATGATCTCATCGCGCGCTACAACGTCCGCACCACCGGTCCCGACGCGCCGGTCGCCACCCTCTCCGGCGGTAATGTGCAGCGTGCGGTGCTGGCGCGGGAACTTTCCGGCGAGGTGGATGTGCTGGTCTGCGCTAACCCCGTGTTCGGCCTGGATTTCGCGGCCGTGGCCGATATTCACGGCCAGATTGTCGCCGCCCGCAACCGCGGCGCCGCGGTGCTGCTGGTGAGCGAAGACCTTGACGAATTGCTGGAACTGGCCGACCGGGTCGTGGTGATTTTCGCAGGCGCTATCGTTTACGAAACTTCCCGGTCCGGCGCGGACCGTCAGGCCATTGGTATTCACATGGCTGGCCACGCGTGAGTATCAAACAGTCTTTGCAACCAGGTTGTGCGTGTGCCTGACGGTTTGACGAACCAGGGTTCAACCACGCCGCGGGCCCGCGCCGCGGAGGCCATTTATGCCGGGCTGCTGGCGGATATCACCAATTTCCGCATGCTGCCGGGCGACCGGTTTACCGAGAAAGATGTTTCCCTTCGCTTCGCTGCATCTCGCACTCCGGTGCGCGATGCGTTGTTCATGCTCAAGCGCGACGGCTTCGTGGATGTGCGTTTTCGTTCCGGCTGGCATGTCTGCCCTTTCGACTTTGAGCGCTTCGACGAGTTGTACGAGCTGCGCATCGTACTGGAGACCGCGGCGATCGAGCGGCTTTGCCAAAGCGACAACAACGCCCGGAACGAGGTGGTTCGCCGGCTGGAAGCCATCTGGACCGTGGCGGAGGCGGCGCGGGAGCAGGAACCCGGGCGGCTGACCCAATTGGATGAGGGCTTTCATCGCGCGCTGGTCGAAGCCGCCGGCAACCGGGAAATGGCGGCGATCCACCGCGACATAACCGACAAAATCCGCATCATCCGCCGGCTGGATTTTTTTAAGGAGTCCCGTGTGGATGCCACCTATTCCGAACACGCCCGCATCCTGCGCACATTGCGGCGCGGATTGGTGACGGAAACCCTGATCATGCTGCGCGCCCATGTCACCACCAGCAAGCAGGAAGTTCGCAAGATCACTTTGCATATGATGCATGAAGCACGTGCCGCGTCAAAGCCTATTTAGGTTTGCTTTTTGGGTTTACAAATCCAGTCGCAGGAATTGGCTGAAGGCGGAAGCCGCGTAATCGGCACAGGGGCCGCCATCCCTGAAACCATTTCCCCGATATAACGCGAGCGCCGGTTCAAAGGCGGGACCCCGGCCAGTTTCCAGGCTCATCTGCTTAAAGTCCTGTTGCGTTGCTTGCGCCACGAGATGCGCCAGCATTCTGCGCCCGCCCCCTTTGCCCGGAGTAACGGAAGCCCTATTTTTCCTACACGCCATTATCAACCAAAGACACGCTCTGAGGATTTAATTGTGAGTCCTCCGCCCGCGTTTCGTTGGTTTGGGCCAGCCGGATCGCGGGCATCCATGACGAAATTGCAGCGATGCCGATGGGGTACCGGTCACTGGTAGGCGATATGGGCTCAACCTTGTCAGGGGGTCCGATTCACACATCTCTGGGCGTATTGAGATAGCGTTGGAGAGCTGATTCACTGACCGCTGATGTGCTCGGGAGGTTTGTATGGGCATGGGTAACATTGAAGTGAGGCGGTTTTCGGTTGGCGGGTTCGGCGACTTGCGGCTGGAAAAAGGGGGCCTGGTGTCATGCGGCGCTGGTTGCCCATCCGGGCTGCTGTATCCTGGAATTGTCAGGCGGCCAGCGGCGAGGCGAGGTAGGCTTTGGCCGGTTTTTGCGCAATCCGGCAGTGACTATGGCTGCCTTGAGTGCGGCTGCGGCGCAGAGAACCGCGGCGCGTGTCGCGGGCCGCGACATTCTGGACATCCAGGACACCAGCGAGATTGTGCTGGGCGGCGGGCAGGTGGATGCGGCTTTGGTTGAGCTTGGCGGCAATGACGCGCTACGCGGACTGGACCCGGCGGCGATGCAACGTAATCTGATGTATATTTTGAACACGCTGGCGGCGCGGCACATTCCGGTTCTGGTCAGCGGCATGATCGCGCCACCCAGCCTGGGGACAGCCTATGGGCGGGAATTCAGTGCTGTGTTTGCCGCCATGGGGCGGCGACCAGGGGTGATTTATGATCCGTTTTTCCTGGCCGGGCTAACGGGCAAGCCAGCGTTGGTTCAGGCTGATGGCATCCACCCCAACGCCGCTGGTGCTGCGGTTGATCGGCGAGGCGCGGCTGCGCGCGGTGATACCGGCGGAAAACGCTGGATAGTTTGGCTACAGACCTATTATCACACATGACTTTATCACACGGCACAAGACTATGTCTGGTTCGGACAACGGGGATGACGATACGGAGCATTTCCCTGACGAAGCGGTGTTGAATGCCAGCAGTACCGTGAGCCTCCATGTTGTGTGCTTGCCAAACGGCCCGCCAGCGGTTTTTATGTGTTTGTGGAACAGCAGAATTTTCTAAAAAATAAAGTCCTGAGTGATCTATCTGCGTTGGCGGATGGCGGATCAGTGGCGCAGATCTTGCCGAGGCAAAAGCGGCACAACGTCGCCCTGCACTGGGACAATATCGACCCACGTATGGTTTATACGCAGGCTGAAGTTTTTCGTCATCTCGGTTATGTGATTACGCAGACCTGCCAAAACGGACTGTCTCATGGCGCGTTTCTGGACCGGACATTTGCGACGATGAGCGAGGACGATCTTGTGCGGTGCATGGATATTGATTGTCTCCCCACCAACAGTGACATCGTCGAACACGCCTTCGCCGTTGCCGAAGCGGGCGGGTTGATTGGTTGCGCGCAGGTAAGTATGCATATCGACCCAATGCGTATTTTTACCGCACCGTGTTTCCTGGCACTTTCACGGCGAAGCTGGGATGCGCTGGGCCGTCCGAGTTTTTGCCCAGACACAAGGGGAGATGTCGGGCAGGTCGTACACGACGCTGCGCTGGCGGCCGGAATAGAAGTTGAATATATCCGGCCCTGGGTCTGTGCACTGCCGAAGTGGAATCTCGCGGATCAGACATTTTTGGTGTTGGCACATTTTACGAGGGTGGGGTGTTCCATCTCTACGAATCCCGTTATTCATCGTACGAATTTCTGTTTTACGCTGTCGCCAATGATGTCATGGCGGGGCGCAAAATCGATATCCTCCCACTTTGCCAAAAGGCCATGAAACTTTATACATTCGAGTGGTTCGTTGGCAAATGGGTACGATTGCGCAACCGATACAGGCATTTTGTACAAAAGCATGTTTCATAAAAAGCAGATCATCTGCCAGTCTAACGTGCCCGCTTGAAAGACGCACCCATTCTATAATGTCGGCGCCTCAGGCGAGATACCGCGCCGTCAGATGCGCTTTGAAATGCGCGGGGTTCAAGGGTTCCCCAGTGGCAGCGCGGAGCAGGTCGTTGAAGCTGAGGCGGGCACCGTGTTGATGGACATTGGTGGTGAGCCAGGTGGTTAGTGGCGAAAGATCGCCTTTTGCGAATGAATCATCGAGATTTGGCAAGGCCCGGCGCGCCGCTTCCATCAGTTGTGCAGCGGCCATGGCCCCCAGGGTATAACTGGGGAAATAGCCGATCAGCCCATCATACCAGTGGATGTCCTGCAGACAGCCGCGGCGGTCATCCGGCGGCGTGATGCCAAGCAGTGCCCGCAAGCCATCATTCCAGGCGCCCGGCAGGTCGGCCACCGCGAGGTCGCCAGCGATCAGCGCCTGTTCCAGGCGGTACCGCAGAATCACATGGGCCGGGTAGGTCATTTCGTCAGCTTCAACGCGGATGAAACTGCGCTCCACCTGGCGGAGGCGCGATTTAAGGGCGGCGGGCGAGATGGCGGCGTTGAAGGCCGCGGAGACAACCGGTGCCAGCCAAGTGAGGTATGGATCCGACCGGACCGCCTGCATTTCCATAATGAGCGACTGACTCTCATGCGCGGCCATACCGGCAGCTGAGCCGACCG
>JAQNCU010000138.1 GCA_029077775.1 Acidocella sp.
AACTCCTCAACCTCGGGGTGCCAGATGGGCAGATACACGGCAGCCGAGCCACGGCGCAGCGAGCCCTGCGAGATGGCGAGCGTGAGGCTGTCCATCACCCGGATGAAGGGAACAACGCCGGACGTTTTACCGTTTTTGCCGACCTTCTCGCCGATGGACCGCAAATTGCCCCAATAGGAGCCGATGCCGCCGCCTTTTGAGGCGAGCCAGACATTCTCATTCCACAGGCCGACAATGCCTTCCAGCGTGTCGTCGGCCTCGTTCAAAAAGCAGGAAATCGGCAAACCGCGATCCGTGCCGCCATTTGAGAGCACCGGGGTGGCAGGCATGAACCACATTTTGGATATGTAGTCGTATAACCGTTGCGCATGGGCGGCGTTATCCCCGTAATAAGACGCAACCCGGGCGAAAAGGTCCTGGTAACCCTCGCCTGGCAACAAATAGCGGTCATCGAGGGTGGCGCGGCCGAAATCAGTCAGCAGCGCGTCGCGGGACCGGTCGATATGGACCTGGTGCCGCCCGGGCATTTGCACGCCGTCATCGAGCAGCACGGCTTCAGGCTTGGTCATCATATTCATCGTCACGGCCCCCAGAATTCTCCGGCGGATGGTACCACCGTGGAAGATGACACTACATCTTGTGGATGGATTATCAACAACAACCCACATGATGACGAAAATATTTTTGCCCCCGTGGAGTCTATGCACGAGTCCGGAATGGAGGCGGGCGAGATACTTAGTGGACGTTCTTAATATGTTCTCAATGTTCCGTGCGCGCAAGGCAGGTTTTACGGAAACCGTCGTGACGAGTCTGACATCTGGCGGTAACGATATTCCTATGTCGTGCCGGGCGATGACGCATGAGGAAATTCTACCCGTCATCCGCGGCGTGGCTCTGTGCATTCTGCTGGCGGCGTTGGACCAGACGATTATTGTGCCTGCGGTGCCGCGTATGGCGCGCGACCTGGGCGGCGGCGGGCATATTGCGTGGATCGTTGCGGCCTATTTGCTCACGGGCACGGCGGCGACGCCGATTTTTGGCGCATTATCGGATATTTACGGGCGCAGGCGGCTCATGCAGCCCGCCTTGATATTGTTTTGCGCGGCGTCGCTTGGCTGTGCCGCAGCGCAGAATTTTTGGCAGATCGTGCTGTTCAGGGCGGTACAGGGCGTGGGGGGTGCGGGGTTGATGGTGATCTCGCAGACCGCCATCTCAGACGTTGCACCGCCGCGCGAGCGTGGGCGTTACCAGATATATATGAGCGGCATGTGGGGCATTGCCAGCATCGCCGGGCCGATGGCGGGCGGCGCACTGACGGATTCGCTCTCCTGGCGGGGGATATTCTGGGTCAATCTACCGCTCGGCGCGCTCGCCTGGGTGATGAGTAACCGCGCACTGCGCGCTCTGCCGCCGCATGAGGGCGGGGGGCATAAAATCGACTACCTTGGGGCAGCTTTGCTGATTGGCGCGGTGACGTGTTGGCTGATCCTGGCGGACTCTGGCGGGCGAGATTTTGCCTGGGACTCCCGGGCCAGTGCGGCCCTGTTGGTGGCGGCTGTGGTTTTGACCGGCTTAACCGCCTGGGCAGAGCGCCAGGCCGAGTCCCCGATGCTGCCTGTGAGGCTATTCACCAATGGCACCATCCTGGGCAATTTGTTGCTGTCAGCCGCCAATTCCCTGTGTACTTTTGGCGCGTCTCTGTTGCTGCCGCTGTATTATCAGTATGTAAAGCATACGGATGCGGCGGCATCCGGGCTGCTGACCACGCCATTTTTGCTGGCGTTTGTTGTGATGTCCTATGCCGGGGGCATGATCTCCCGCGCGCTGGGGCGGACCAAGCCAACGATGCTGGTCGCCCTCGGGCTGTGCTGCGTGGGGCTGGGGCTGTTGAGCACGATGGGGCGCGCCACGCCGTTTGTGGTGTGCATGGCTTATGGTGTGGTGCTGGGCGGCGGCATCGGGTTGGTGCAGCCCAATATCACTGTGGCGATCCAGAACGCGGCGGCACGGCGGGATGTGGGGATCGCGACCGGGTGCATGTTGCTGTTCCGCGCCATTGGCGGGGCGATTGGCGCTACGCTCGCGGCCTGCATGTTGCTGGCCTATGGAGGCGAAAGAGGCTTCCATGCGGGTTTCGGTGCCCGCGCCGTCGTGGCGCTGATCGCTGTCGTTATCGCCGCTTTCATGCGTGATAGCGCCTTGCGCGGGGCATGACGCTTTGTCATAAAGTTCCGGTATCGTAACTTTATGCGGGTGGTTCATGGATGTCGCGGTGACCCGTGTGCAGGGATATGTCGATGAGCGTAGCACCCACCATGTGAGCGGCTGGCTGCGGGACCTCGACGATCCGGCGCGGCGTCTGGGGTTCGAGGTTGTGTTGCCCGGCTTAGGCGGCGGCGCGGAGGGTGAGGAAATCCTCGCCATGGGTGTGGCCGATGCGCATAGCGATGTGCTGGTTCAGGTGGGTGTGGGTGATGGTGGCTATGCGTTCCGCGTGATGTTCGCGCGGCCGCTGAGCCCTGAGATGCGCGATGAGGTGTTTGTGCGGCCCGCCGGGTTGTCGATCTCGTTGGAACTCGCCCCCGCTTTGCGTATCGCCGCGCCCGCGCCGGTTTTCCAGGGCTATGTGGATGAGCGCAGCGTGGCGCATGTGAGCGGCTGGGTGCGGGATTTGGCCGACCCGAAGCGACGGGTCGATATCGAGATCGTGCTGCCCGAACCGGCGGGGGAGCGGGTGCTACAGCGCCTATGCGCCGACCAGTATAACGAGACTGTGCGCGCGGTGGGCGTGGGAGACGGGTGTTATGCGTTCTTCGCCCGGTTCGACACGTTGTTATCCGAAGCCGAACGCGACCTCGTATTCGTCCGCCCGGCGGGCAGCACGCACCGGCTGGAACTGGCGCCAGGGTTAAATGAGCGGTTTGAGCCCGTGCACCATGTTGCCATGGATATCGTCGATAATTGTAATCTGCGCTGCCCGTTCTGTGTCTATGACTATAGCGAGACCAGGCGCACGAATTTCATGAGCGAGGCGGTGTTCGCGGCGGCTTTGCGGCTGATCCCTTATGTATCGGCGCGAAATTTCTGGCTCTCATGTTTGCATGAAGCGACGATGCATCCCCGGCTGCTTGATCTGATCAGGATGGTGCCCACCGAATATCGCGAAAAGCTTTTTTTCACCACCAACCTCGCCAAACGCCTGCCTGCATCGTTTTTCGAGGGGCTGGCGGGCTCCGGCATCAGCCATATCACCGTGTCGGTTGAGAGCCTGGTGCCCGAGATTTACGAGCGGATGCGCAAGGGCGCGCGGTTTGGGATATTCCAGGAGAATTGGGACAGACTTCTGGCGGCGTTCGGCGCGCACCCCAACCCGCCGCAAATCCGCTACAACATGATGGCGTATCGCTCTAACCTGAGGGAAATCCCCGCACTCGTGTCATTTTTGCGTGAGCAGGCACAGGGGTGGGAGGTCGAGATCCGCAATACGTTCGACGAGCCGCATATCCCGCTGGCGTTCCGTGAGGCGGAGTTTTTGACCACGGCGGAATGGGAATGGCTGGCACAGGCGCTGGCGCATTGGCCGCGCGAGACGGTGATTTTGCTGTTGCCGCCAAGCGGGCTGGGGTATGAGCCAAAAACGGCGGTGGCGGCGGAAGTGCCCGCTGAGCCGCCCGTTGCGCGCGTTGAGACGGCACGGCGCGGGCCTGTGCCGAAGCCTTATAATCTGCGGATCAGTTGGGATGGGACATTGAATGTTTACGCCGAACTGCCACGGCAACCGGGGGAGCCGCCAACGCATGTGGATTATCTTGTGACCAACATTCTGGACCTCGCCGACCCGATCGCGACGCTCTTCGCGCTCTGATTTAACCCGCGCTGCTCTCATGCTGGCTCTGGCCAGCGGCGGGCAGAGGGGGTAAGTTATCTATGTGACTCAAGGTTCAAAATCCTGGGTGAAGGCCGAACAGCGCCTTGGCCAGCGCGCCGCCCGGGGGCCTGTGGCACTGGGTGCGGCACAGATTATTTTCGGAATCGTCCAGGCATTTTGTGCCGCCAGGCTGCTCGCGATCAGCTTGCGGATTTTGCCGCGCGGGGGCGAGGTTCTGGTCTATGTCGTGTTGTTCCTGATCGCCGCGGCCCTGCGAGCATGGACGCAGATGCAGGCCGAGCGGCTGGGGTTTGAGCGCGGGGCGGCCGCCAGGCGTAGGCTGCGCAGCAATGTGCTCTCCACTTTGCTTGCCGTTGGCCCGGGTGGCTTGGCCGGGCGGCATTCGGCTGAGCTTTCAGCCATTGCGGTGGACCGGGTGGAGGCGATGGATGGTTTCCATGCGCGCTGGATTCCGGCGGCGCGGCTGGCGGTGATCGGCCCTGTTCTGGTGCTGTTCGCGGTGTTCTGGGCGGACTGGCATAGCGGGCTGATCCTGCTGGGGGCCGGGCTGCTGGTGCCGTTTGCCATGGCGCTGGCCGGTATCGGCGCCGGGGCGGCGGCAAAAAAACAATTCGTGGCGATGACCCGGTTGCAGGTGCGCTTCCTGGACCGGATTCGCGGGATCTCGACCATCATCCTGGCCGGGCGGGCGGGCGATGAGGCCCTCGCCATGGCTGATGCGGCGCGAGAGCTTCGGGTGCGTACCATGGCGGTGCTGCGGGTGGCGTTTTTATCCTCCACCGCGCTGGACCTCGCCGCTGCCGGGGCGCTGGTGATCATCGTGATCCGCGATGCCGCTTTGTTGCGCCATGACGCGCTGAGCGGGGCGACCGCTTTGTTCGTGCTGTGGCTAGTACCGGAGTTTTTCGCGCCATTGCGCGCGTTTTCAGCCGTGTATGCCGACCGTATGGCCGCCGAGCCTGTGGCCGAGGCGTTTATATCACTCCCTGTACCGCCAGCGCCTGTCCCGGCGGCTGAAATCCGCTCAGTCGCGGCGCAGGGGCTGACTTTGGCGTTCGAGGATGTGTCTTTCACCTGGGCAGAATCGCGCGGGCCAGTGCTCGAACATCTTTCGTTTCGTGTCGGCACGGCTGAGATTTTGTTGCTGACCGGGGCCTCGGGGGCTGGGAAATCAACGATCATTGATTTGATTTTGGGGTTCATCGAACCCAATGCGGGGAAGATCACGATCAACGGGGCTGCCTTGGCAACGCTGGTGCCCGCCGCGCGCACACGGATGATCGGCTGGATCGGGCAGAAGCCGATGATTTTCGCGGGCACCATCGAGGAAAATATTCGTTTTGCCCGGCCGGAGGCGAGCGAAGACGAGGTCGCGGAGGCCATCCGGCTGGCCAGGCTGACGGATCTGATCGCCGCCTTGCCGCAGGGGTTGCGCACGCCGATTGGTGAGGCGGGGTTTGGCTTGTCCGGCGGGCAGGCGCAGCGTGTGGCGATCGCCCGCGCGTTTTTGAAGGATGCGCCATTATTATTGTTGGATGAGCCGACCGCGCATCTCGACCCGGCGGTGGAGCGGGACGTGCTGGAGAGTATCAAACGGCTGGCCGCCGGGCGCAGCGTGATTTTGGCAAGCCATTCTGCGCTGGCCGCTGAATTCGCGCGGGATTCCGGGGCAAAGCGGTTGGATTTGGATATGCTGCGGCACAGGAATTTGCGCGGTGTGGCATGAACCCGGTGCGGCGGGTTTTAGCACTTTGGGGTGCCCAGGCGGGTTGGCTGGCCTTTGGGGCAGCATTGTCGCTCGGCGGGCTGGCAGCGGCGGTCGCGCTGAACGCCAGTTCAGGGCGGTATGTTGGGTTGGCCATGCTGGGTGGTGCGCTGGTGGTGCCTGTCGCCCTTCAGGCCATCGGGGTGGCGCGCGTGGTGCTGCGATACCTGGAGCGGGTTTATACCCATGAAGGCACGTTCCGCGCGCTGGCCGGGCTGCGGCTGTGGCTGTTCTCGGGGTTGGCGCGGGGGGCTGCGGGCGGGCTTGGCCTGCGCCGCGCCGGGGACCAGCTGGCCAGATTGGTGAATGATGTCGATGCGCTGGATGGGCTATATCTTCGCATTGTCGTGCCGTTGCTGGGGGCTGTGCTGTTGCTGCCTGTGCTCGCGGTTTTGTTGTGGCGGGCGCAGCCTTGGGCGGTGCTGGTGCTGGTGCCCTATGCCGTGGTGGCGTTTTATTTGCCGCTGGTGGCCGCGGGCCGCGCGCGTGCCAACAGCGCGCGCTCCGGGCTGGCGATGGCCGGGCTGCGAGGCGCTGTGCTGGATGCCATAAGCGGATTGCGGGAGGTGCGGATTTTCGCCGCCGAGGGCCGGATGCTGGCACAGGCGCAAGCGCGCGAGGCGGCTCTGCTGGGCGCGCAGCGTGATCTGGTGTTTGCAGGCAGCGGGCTGAATGCCCTCGCCTTCATGATCGCCCAAATCGGCTTGTTGGGGGTGATCCTCATCGGGCTGGCAGGCGCGCCGATTGCCATGCTGGTCGCGGTATTCGCGCTGCTGATGGGGTTTGAGACGGTTCTCGGCCTGCCGCGCGCCGGGTTGCTCTACGGCCAGGCGCGCGCGGCGGCGGCGCGGGTGGTTGAGGCCGCAACAACCAGCCCCGTGGTTGCCGACCCGCAGCGCCCCGCGCCGATGCCGGCCGCCAATGCTATCGCCTTCGAGCATGTCGCGTTCCGGTATGCCGATGATCTGCCGTTCGTGTTTCAGGGTTTGTCGTTGCAGGTGCCAGCGGGGGCCCGCGTGGCGATCCTCGGGCCGTCGGGGGCGGGGAAATCGACCATCGCGGCATTGGTGTTGAAGCTGATCGCGCCGCAAAGCGGCCAGATCAGGCTGGGCGGGGTCGATCTCGGTGCGTTGCCCGCTGAGGCCGTGCGCGGGCGGGTTGCGTATCTGGGCCAGACCACGCATTTATTCGCCGATACCATCCGCAATAATCTGCGTCTGGGCGACCCAACGGCCAGCGACAATGCGCTGTGGGCGGCCTTGGACGCGGCGCAACTGGCCGGGGTGATCCGCGCGCTGCCCGAGGGCTTGGGCACATGGTTGGGCGAGGGCGGGCAGAGCCTTTCCGGCGGTCAGGGGCGCAGGCTGGCGCTGGCGCGGACATTGCTCTCCGCCGCGCCGATATTGCTGCTGGACGAACCCTGCGCCGGGCTGGATGCCGCCACCGAGCGCGAGTTTTTCAATGTGCTGAATGAGGCGGTGAGCGGGCGCAGCGTGATTTTGATCGCTCACCGGCTGACCGGTGCGGAGCGGCTGGACCGGATCTGGCGGCTGACAGGCGGCGCGCTGGTGGCCGCGACGGGATAATTTTTTCCGAAAATTCTTGAAGCCGGGATCAGAGATTATTATAATATGTGACGTCGGGATGCCTCACTGA
>JAQNCU010000139.1 GCA_029077775.1 Acidocella sp.
CCAGATCAAAGCCGCAATCAGCACAGCGCTCCACCATGCCCTTGAAACGGCGGCGGACATCGGCAGGGCCAAGGTGGCTCATCTGAATCCATACGCCGCCGTCAGGCGTGGCATAGCCTTTCAATATCCGGTCCATGATGCTGCGGCTGACGACATCGCGGGTAGCGCGCTCACCTTGCGGATCATATAGGTGCATGAACCTCTCGCCGGAACTATCCAGCAGCCAGCCGCCAGCGCCGCGCAAGCCCTCTTCGAGCACGGTTCCTGTCATGCGGGTGTCGTCGCCAGCCAGCAGGCCCGTCGGGTGGAATTGCACCATTTCCATATCCCGCAACGGCAGCCCAAACCGCAGGGCCATCGCAAGACCATCACAGGTTTTGTCCCCAGATGGCGTATGATACCGATACATAGTTGGGCCGCCGCCCGTTGCCAGTAAAACAGCCTTGGCCCGCGCAAGGACTATTTCGCCGCTGCGCATGTCCAGCAGCAGAACGCCGGCTATTGTCTCACCGTCCGCAGACGCGATCAGGTCAAGCGCGCGATGGTCTTCGAGACGGTTCACGTCACGCTTCCAGACTTGCTCGGCCAACCTGTTGACGATCTCTATACCTGTGAGATCGCCTTTGTGAACCGTTCGATCAAAGGTTTGGCCCGCAAAGGCTTTCTGATGCACGCTGCCATCAGGATTGCGATCAAAGAAACAGCCAAGTTCGGTTTCCAGTTCGCGAATGCGGATCTGTGCACCTTCTACCAGCTTCCACGCCAAGGTCTGATTGTTAAGCCATTTGCCGCCGTTGATCGTGTCCATAAAATGTCGCTCGACTGAATCGCCGGGCGCGAGCGCCACGTTGTAACCACCTTGCACCATGCGCGTGCAGCCACATTTTCCGAGCAGGCCTTTGACTACAATCGTCACGTCAAGTTCTGGCGCGAGCTTTTTTGCGTGCAATGCCGCGAAAAGGCCTGCGCCGCCGGCACCCAGAATTAAAATATCGGTCGTGATCTCTCTCATTTGGGACATGCTGCGCGGCATCGGCATTGGGCTTTCCAATCCATCTTTCTTGGGTCCTCAATCCTCCGCACCAAGGGCGGCGAGCACGTCATCCCGACGACTTCGGACATCATTCTGGACCTGCGTGAACAGGGAACCACCATGGGAATCCATGCCAACCAGCAGCGGACCAAATCCGCTTATGCGAAAGTGCCACAGACTTTCAGGATTGAGATCATCGAAGTCAACGGCTTCGATCGCTTCGATCCAGGTTGTCTGCAGCGCTGCAGCGCCGCCGACAATCGCAAGATAGACACCGCCGATTTCCTTGAATGCACTGAGCGACGCCTCACCCATGCCGCCCTTGCCAATGATCACCCTGACGCCCTCGCGCAGCATCAGCGCGCGCGTGAAGCGCTCCATACGCATGGAGGTGGTCGTGCCGATGCAGATGGGTTCGTAACCGGCTGGAGCTTCTTGCGAAACCTCGACCTTGCGAACGTTTGGCGCGGTATGAATGACGGCATGCCCGCGAAGATCAAGCTTGGTGCGGCGATCCTTGTCGAACATGGCGATCAGCGTCGCATCGCGCAAACCAAACAGGGTTTGCTCAAGTGTCACTGTATCGGCCACTCCAAGCGCTCGAATCTGGTCCTCGCTCACCGGCGTCGTCAGAATATGGTGGGTCATGAAAGCCTCCCTAGACGCCAAACGCGATGCCGCCCGGCGTGATGACGGCGCGCGCGCGCCGCGCCGAGTGACACTGGATATTGACCGCGACAGGCACAAGCGTGATGTGGGTTGCGGCGATCTCGACATGGACTTCGAACGCCGTCGCGCGCCCGCCGAGCCCCTGCGGACCAATGCCAAGTTCATTGACAGCTTTAGAAAGCTGGGATTCGATAATGGCACCCTCTGGATCAGCGCTGATCGACCCAATCGCACGGGTTGCGGCAATCTTGGCCAGATGCATGCATAGGTCCGACGTGCCTCCCAGCCCGACACCGACGATAGTTGGCGGGCAGACACGGCCGCCCGATTCAATAATCCTGTCGATGATGAAGCCTTTGGCTGCCTTGATCCCGTCAGCGGGGGTAAACATCTTGAGGTAAGAGCCACTCTCAGACCCGGACCCCTTTGGAATCATTTCGATATCGACGGTTTCCTCACGCTCGTCAAAATCGAAATTGATAATAGGCACCCGCAAGCCACAGGATGTGTGCTCGTTAAAACGGGTGACGGGATGCACAACCGAAGAGCGCAGCGGATGATCATGCGTCGCCCGTTCGCATCCCCGCCGGATGGCTTCCTTGAGCGCGGCCCCGTCAAAACTGACGTCACGTCCGATCATCACGTTATAGATGGGAATCCCGGTGTCCTGACAGAGCAAATTGCGCGTACGTTCAGCCACCGCAACATTCTGGATCATGGTGCCCAGAATTGCTTTGCCGGTGTCGTTTGTTTCGTCGCGAAGCAGTCGATCAAAACCTGTCTTTACATCATCCGGCAATAATTTAAGCGCTCGAATGTAGAGGGTCTTGCTGATATCTTCAATTTCCTTGAGATTGAGATCCATAACGCCCTCCTAGAAGATCAGACTTAAGCCCGATAATGCAACACCAACAGCCAGAACGCGGCGGAAAGTCGTTTCGTTGAAGAGCCCAAAGAGGTGCCAACCAAGCCAAACGCCTGCCAGCAGGGCCGGAAGTGCCAGAACGATCAGCCACAGCCCGGATCGATCAAGACCAAAGACGCCAATCATCAGCAAAGTCGCGACCTGCGCAACGATGATATAGGGTTGATATACCGCGCGGGCTTCCATCGGCGGCCAGCCGCGCAATTGCGTCCAGATCATCGGCAGTACCCCCGAAAACCCACCCAAACCACCGAGTATGCCACCAACAAACCCAACAGTGCTATCCGCGGCGCGACCGCCCCTTGCAGTGCTGGGAAGGCGATGCACCACCAAAGCATAAATGCCGAATATAACGAGAAGAGCACCAAGAATGTGCTTCAGGACGGCCAAATCGAGGTCGGTCAGCAGCCAAACGCCTAACGGGACACCGAGCAGACAGCCTACCACAAAGGGCCAGAGCCTACTGAACATGATCAAGCGGCGCATCGGCCAGACCATCCCACTGTGCAAAATAGCACCGCATCCAACAACGAGCGTTGTTGTTTGAACAGGCGTGAGACGATGCAGCCAGATCGACGATGCTGCCAAGGCAAATCCAAATCCGCCCGCACCCGCAACAAATGCACCAAAAAATGCGCCGGACCAAAGGACGATAAGAAAGTTGAAGGTCAGGGCACTGGTCATGACGGTACCACCTGAACCGAACCCATCTGAACATTGAGCAGAAAAAGCAGGCCGCAGGCCAGAGCGAAAGCGAAACATATGGCGATGGTCACTGCCGTTCGCTCATGCAGATTGAGAAACTCTATGGCCAGAAGTCGCAGCCCGCAGGCCAGATGGACGGCGAGCGAAGTAACCAAGCCAACCTCGAGCACCTTGATGACGGGGTTATTCGTAACATTCATAAAGCGCTCGAAGGCCTTGGCCCCCGACAGCGCCGCGCCCAGCGCGAGAAAATGTGCGGGCAAAAATACCGTGAGCGCCAGCCCGGACAGGCGGTGAACGAGCGCTGCCACCACCCCTGCCCGCCGTTGCGAGCGCATGAAGCTGGTTGATCGTTTCATGCCACAAAGACCCCATAAGCCGCGCGCAAACCCAAGGCGAGCAACATCAATGCAAATGCAAAGAGCGAGGCATCAATGCGGTGACCCCACCAGCCGAGCCATTCGCGCAGAATATTACGCAGCCCTATGGGTCCATGAATGGCGGCAGCAATCACAAAGGTCGAATAAAGCGCAAGGAATGCCAGATTGCCATGGGTGCGTTGGAGAATATGACCTGCAGTCAAACCGTGCTGCGCCGCGTAAATTATGGTCACAAGGTGGATCGCAACAGCGAAGGCCAGGATGACCGCCGTCATGCGTTGCGCGATGAACAGGGCAGAATTCATGTTGTGACCTTTAGAGCCGCGCGCGCCGACGCGCGTTTCAGGCCGCCGATAGCGTAAGTCGGTGCCAGATTCTTGGGGCACAATCTCGTGCAGCTCATGTGGGTATGGCAGGAATGGCACCCTCCAACCGCAGCGACAGCTGCGAGGCGCTCCGTTTGCCCCCTGTCGCGCACGTCATTGACCAGCGTCCAGGCGCGGTTCAGCGCGGCCGGCCCGAGATAATCGCGATCCCAGGCAACGACGTCGCAGGCCGAATAGCAAATGCCGCAACCAATGCACTCAACGCCTGCGTCTACGGCTCGGCGCTCAGCACTATTTGGCTTGACGATGGCAAAGTCGGCCAGTGGCACGCTCCCAGGCTCGAAAACGCCTTTGGCCTTTTGCCATTTTACAAAAAACGTCGTCATGTCGACAACGAGGTCCTTGACGACCGGCAGATTGCGCAAGGGTTGCAGCTTCAGTATCCCCTTTCTTGCCACAGCGGACACGCGGGTTCTGCACGTCCAACGCGGCGCGCCGTTCACAGTCATGGCGCAAGAACCGCACATACCGACACGGCAAGCATAGCGGTAGGCAAGGTCAGGCTCTTGCCCCCTTTGGATTTCGGTCACGACGTCAAGAACGGTTTGCGCCGCGCGCGTCGCGAGACGGTAAGTTTGAAACTCGCCATCTTCCTGACCACGCCAGATCCGAACCGTGAGTTCCGTCCCCGTCATCGCTGCATGCCCCATTTTTCAACCGTATGGGCTTCGATGGTGCGGAACAGAACCGATTCCACAAGCAGCCCGATAATAATGACCGTCAACAGTCCGGCGAAAACACTTGACGTGTTAAGCTCCTCGCGCGCCTCGAATATATACCAGCCCAGCCCGCCCGAGCGCGAGGAGACCCCAAACACCAGCTCCGCCGCAATCAGCGTTCGCCAGGCGAAAGCCCAGCCGATCTTGATGCCCGTCAAAATCGAGGGAAACGCTGCGGGCATAAGCACAGTGACCACATAACGAACACCGCTTAATCCATAATTGCGTCCACTCATCCGCAATGTTTCGGGAACCGAGCGAAAGCCCGAACTGGTGTTGAGCGCAATGGCCCACAGGACGCCGTGCACAAGCACGAAAACCAGCGAAGGTGTGCCGAGGCCAAACCAGATCAGCGCCAAGGGTAGTAATGCAATAGCGGGCAAGGGGTTGAATATCGCGGTCAGCGTGGAGAGTATGTCATCGCCGAGTCGCGTCGAAACCGCCAGCGTCGTGAGCACCGCCGCCAGCACGACACCCGCCGCGTAGCCGATCAAAAGCACTTCCAACGATGCCTCGGTGCGTTTTAGCAAGGTCCCGTCGCCAAAGTCATGAATCATCACCTTGAGGGTGTCAGTCAGGGTCGGAAACAACAGCGAATTGTGCAGCCAAAGCGCGTAGAGCTGCCAGATCAGCGCCAAGGCGGCGAGGATCGCGCACCGCCGAAACAACGCATTATCAAGCAGCCGCTGCAGCGGCGAAAGCGGACGCACGACCTCGCCGACAGTGGTCGCGTCAATCGGAACACGGTCGAATTCCGGGCGCGCGACCTGTTGCGTTTTCACAATAAGACCGCCACTCATACAAGCGCCCCAGGTAGCTTCGCTTCGGCCTCATCTTCGAAAACCAGGTCATGGATTTTCTTGGAAAGCAGACCAAACGCCGCGTCGTCGAGCGGTTGGCCGAGACTATAACTTGAATTCATTTCGGCCCGGACACGACCCGGATGCGGCGACAACACAAGGATGCGGGAGCCCACACGTATGGCCTCTTCAATCGAATGCGTCACAAACAAAACTGTGAATTTCAATTGATCCCAAAGCGCAAGAAGATCCTCCTGCATTTTTCGGCGCGTAAGAGCGTCAAGCGCCGCGAACGGCTCGTCCATCAGCAATATATCCGGCTCCATCGCCATCGCCCGCGCGATGGCTACCCGCATTTTCATGCCGCCTGAAAGCATATGTGGATAGGAATCCACGAATTTGGCCAGACCCACTTTGCTCAAAGCCGCAGTTGCGCGTTCGTAAGCTTCTTTTCCCTTGAACCGTCCCGTCGCTTTCATCGGGAACAGCACATTACCAAGAGCCGTTTTCCAGGGCATCAATTGCTCAAATTCCTGAAAGACCATCATCCTGTCCGGGCCGGGTTTTACGACTTTTTTGCCACGCAGGAAAATATCGCCCTCGATCGGGGCCATAAAACCGCCGATAGCCTTGAGCAATGTGGATTTCCCACAGCCCGACGGTCCTAAAATAACAAAGCGGTCACTTTCGTAAACTTCAAGATCGATCCGGTAAGTCGCAGTTACAAGGTGTTGCGGCGTCTTATATTGAAGGGTGACGCCGCGAACATCGAGAACAAGATTGCCAGCCTCCGTCATCTTCCCGTTGTCCTGCCTTCAATTACCCGTGATTGGCGGCGTTTGCAGGAAAAACAGGTCGCTGATCGAGGATGGTACGCTTTTGATGAGCCCGATTTTCTTCATAAATTTTGCAAAAACAAGGACTTTTTGCGGCTCAATATCCCATTTGTTTTCTGGGTCTTTGATCATTTTTTCAACTTCAGCCTGGGTCAGCGAGGATTTTTTTTGTGTCGAAAGATAAATTTTCGCTGTCTGCGCAGGATGCTGCCTGATAAAAGTCTCCGCATCATTCAAGGCCAGCTGGAAGGCGGTAACGACCTTGGGATTATCACTCACAAAACTTTTTGTTGCCCATAGACAATTGAAAGTATGCGGACCTCCAAGCACCTTGTAGCTGTCCAGCACGCGATGAACCTTTGGGTTCTTCAATTCTTCATACATAAAGGGGGCAGAGGTGAAGTGTGCGGTAATCCCCGCCGTCCCATTCAGCAGCGCGGAAAGGCCATCGGGATGGGACATTGATACGGTAAGTGGGTCTACCTTATTAAACTTCGACTGTCCAAACTCTTTGGCCGCCGCCATGTCGAGAATAATTGCCTGAATTGACACCTTGACTGCGGGCAACGCGATGCGGTCCTTCTCGGTGAAATCCTTTAATGAATGAACCGCCGGATTTGTCGTGTTCAAGTAAAGCGGCATGGAATTCATGCATTCGAGGCCCTTAACCCCAAGATTGTCGCGCGTTCGGTCGGTAATCACCAACATCGGGGCCACACCGCCCGAGGCAATATCCAGGTTTCCGGAAATCAGGGCCTCATTCATCGATGGCCCGCCTGTGAAGGAGAGCCAATGCGGAGTGATATGAACCCCCTCCTGGTTGCCTCGCTTGATGAGAAGAT
>JAQNCU010000140.1 GCA_029077775.1 Acidocella sp.
GTTCTAATTGGCCACCGGGTCACACCCCGGTGGCGCTTTATTGTTGTTTATCCTTGGCTACCGGGCCTTAACCCCGAGGAGACCGCGTTGCAGAAATTCCCCATGACCGCCCCTGGCCTCGCCGCCCTTGAGGAGGAGTTGCGCCACCTGAAAGGCCCGGAGCGTTCGGCCATCATACGCGCCATCGCCGAGGCGCGCAGCCACGGAGATTTATCGGAAAACGCCGAGTATCACGCGGCGCGCGAGCGGCAATCCTTTGTCGAGGGCCGGATTGCGGAACTGGAGGAGATCACCTCGGCGGCGGAGGTGATCGACCCCGCCAGCCTGTCCGGCGATACCGTAAAATTCGGCGCGAATGTCATGCTACTCGATGAAGATACTGAAAAAGAGGTATCATACCAGATCGTCGGCACGCATGAGGCTGACGTGAAACAGGCGCGGCTTTCCATCACCTCGCCGCTCGCCAAGGCGCTGATCGCCAAGCGCGTTGGTGATACGGTCGCCGTGCCCGCACCGGGCGGGGATCGGTCCTATGAGATCCTTAAAATCACCTATGGCTGATCGGCGCTGACCCGCTTTTTGTAAAAATTGGGGCAATCCCCCTCTGGAACCCCTCCATGATCACCATTGATGACATCAAAGCCGCCGCCGGGCGGATCGAGGGCTCGGTACTGCGTTCACCGTTTTTGCGGGCAGACGGGCTCTCGAAGCTCACCGGAGCCGAGATTTACCTGAAATACGACCATTTACAGGCCACAGGAGCATTTAAGGAGCGTGGGGCCGCCAACCGGATCGCGTTGCTCACCGCGCCGGAGCGCGCGGCGGGCGTGGTGGCGATGTCGGCGGGCAACCATGCCCAGGCCGTGGCCCGCCATGCCATGCTGGCCGGGATCGCGGCCACCATCGTGATGCCCGTGCATACGCCCGCAACGAAGATCACGCGCACCGCCTCATGGGGGGCCAATGTGGTGCTGCATGGCGAGACCCTGGCGCAGGCCGCCGCCCATGCGCATGAGCTGGCGGCAACGCATGGGCTGGTGTTTATCCACCCTTATGACGACGAGGCCGTGATGGCCGGCCAGGGCACCCTGGCGCTGGAGATGTTTGCCGACGTGCCGGACCTCGACGCGCTGGCCATCGCCACAGGCGGCGGCGGGCTGCTCTCAGGCTGCGCGGTGGTGGCCCGCGCCTGCAACCCGGTGACCGAGGTTTTTGGGGTGGAGGTGGAAAATTATGCGGCCTTCGCGCAAATCCTGGCCGGACAGACCGTTTCCGTCGGCGGGCCGACCGTGGCCGAGGGGATCGCCGTGCGCGATATCGGGCAGCACCCGCTCAGCGTGCTGCGGGCGCTGAACATCGAAATGCTGACGGTCTCTGAACACGACGTGGAATGCGCCATCGCCTTGCTGGTTGAGAGCGCGAAACAGGTGGCCGAAGGCGCTGGCGCGGCAGGGCTGGCGGCGGTGCTGGCGCATCCTGAACGGTTCCGGGGCCGCAAAGTGGGCATCGCGCTATGCGGCGCGAACATCGACTCGCGCATCCTGGCCAACACGCTGATGCGCAATTTGCTGCGCGATGGCCGGATCATGCGCGTGGTACTGGAAATGCCGGACCGCCCAGGAATGCTGGCCGAGGTCGCCGCCCGCATCGGCGCGCGCGGCGGCAATATTATCGAGGTCGCGCATCACAGGCTGTTCTCCAGCCCCTCGGTTCAGGACGCGCAGTTGGAAGTGATGATCGAGGCCAGGGACGCCGCCCACGGCCAGGCCATCGAAGCCTCCCTGGCCGAGGTTTTCGTGCTGCGGCGGTTGTAAAACCATAAGCGCGCGGGGTTGGTGGGGCGGCCGCGCGCCAAATACAAGCGCGCGGGGTTGGCGGGGCGGCCGTGCGCTACATGATAATCTAAGCTGCTTTGCGCAGGCGCGCGGCAAAGGATTTGCGTAGTTTTGATATTTTCGGCGCGATCACGGCCTGGCAATACCCGGCATAGGGGTTGCGGGCGAAATACTGGTCGTGCTCGGGCTCGGCGCGGTAAAATGCCGGTGCTGGCGAAACTTCGGTCACGATCTTGCCGTCCCAGGCCCCCGATGCCTCGAATTCCGCGATGATCCGCCGTGCCGCCTGTTCCTGTTCGGCGGATTTGTAGAAAATCACCGAGCGGTACTGCGTGCCGGTATCGCCGCCCTGGCGGTTGAGCTGGGTGGGGTCGTGGATGGTGAAAAACACCCGCAATATATCGTCATAGGAAATCACCGCCGGGTCGAAGGTCACCGCCACCACCTCGGCATGGCCGGTTCGGCCCGTACACACGGCTTTATAGGTCGGGTTGGGTACATCGCCGCCCGCGTAACCGGATTGCACCGCCAGCACGCCGTTCAATTCACTGAACCCGGCCTCGGTACACCAGAAGCACCCGCCGCCCAGAATTGCCGTTTCGGTCATGTCATCCCCCCTAATTCACATAGAATTTTCCAATGCGCGGCGCTCACCGGCGCGACCGATAGCCGCGACAAACGAACCAGAGCCAGATCGCTTAATCTGGGGTCCGCCTTGATGGTTGCAAGCGTGACCGGGCGGGGCAGAGGCGTTGCCGCCTGCATATCCACGCAAACCCAGTCCCCTGCCTCAGCGGTGGGGTCCGGGTAGGCCGGTTTGACGATTTTCACGATGCCGACAATCTCCTTGCCGATATTCGAGTGGTAGAAAAACGCGAGGTCACCGGTCTGCATGGCTTTCAGATTGTTTTTGGCCATGTGGTTGCGCACGCCTGTCCAGGGTTCCACCCCGTTGGCCATTTGCTGGTCCCATGAAAAGGCATCCGGCTCAGATTTCACCAGCCAGTAATTCACGCCACCAAAGCCCCGCGCTCGAATACCAACCGAAACGGCGAGAGCGTGGTCAGCTCGAACAAATCTGCGGTGACATAGGGGTCGGCCTCAAACAACGCACGGGCATGGGCCTCGTCCTCGGTCTCGACCACCAGGATGCTGCCGAACGGCGCGCCATCCGCGCCCAGCAATGGGCCACCGAACACCAGTTCCGCGCCGATAATCGCCTGCCAATAGGCCAGATGCGCGGGCCGTGTTTGCTGGCGCAGCGCCTGCGCGCCTGGCTTGTCATGCGCGATGAGAACAAACTTCATGGATCGTTACCTCGTGTCATAATTTGGTTACATATAGATATTTTACAGAGCTTCAAATTCCCCGCTGTATGACTTAATAGGGGTTATGACCGAGACCGTCCTGATATCCGGCAAAATAAGCAAGACCGGCTCCTGGCTTCATCATTTCGCCAATCCTGGCCGGTTTTTGCGGCTCGTGCAGCCGATATTGCCCTGGCTGGCGGCAGTTTCCATCATCCTCACCGTGACCGGCATCATCTGGGGCTATGCTTTCGCCCCGGCGGATTGGGAACAGGGGAATGCGGCACGGATCATGTATGTGCATGTCCCCGCCGCCTGGGTGGCCATGGCGGGTTATGCCGCACTCGCGGTTTGTTCATTTTTTTCGATCATCTGGCGGCACCCGCTGGCCGATCTGGCGGCTGAGGAAATCGGCCCGGTCGGTGCCGGGTTTACCTTTGTGTGCCTGGTTTCCGGCGCGCTATGGGGCAAGCCGATGTGGGGTGCCTATTGGGTGTGGGATGCGCGGCTGACCTCGGTGCTGGTGCTGTTTTTTCTCTATCTCGGGCATATCGCGCTCATCCGTGCATTCGATAACCCGGCGCATGGGCACCGCGCGGCGGCCATTCTGGCGCTGGTCGGCGCGGTCAATCTGCCGATCATCGTGTTCTCGGTGCAATGGTGGAACACCCTGCACCAGGGCAACACCATCTCGTTCTCTGGCAATTCAAAAATCTATATCACCATGCTCTACCCGCTGCTCATCGCCACGCTCGGGTTTTATATGTGTTTCATCACACTGGTCTGCGCGCGGGTTTGTGCGGCGATCATGGAAAAACGAACCGGCGGGCTGTTGCTGGCGGCGGCGGAGCGTCAGGGGTGAACCTCGCCCCGTTCATCGATGGCAGCTATGGCGTGACCGTGTTGTTCCTGCTCGGCATTGGGGCGTTGACCTTCGGGCGGTACCAAAAGGCGCGCAAAAGGCTGCGCGCGGTTGAAACACGGGTGGGCGATCGGGGGCGTGCACGCTGATGCGCTCACGCAAGCAAAAACGATTATTTCTCGTGCTCGCCTGCGGCATTTGTCTGAGTGCGGCGACCGGGCTGACGCTGGCGGCATTCTCCTCTACCCTGACCTATTTCCTCTCACCCGGCAGCGTGCTGGCGAAAAAACCGGCTCCTGGGTTGGAATTCCGCCTCGGCGGGGTGGTGCAGGTGGGTACTGTGGCGACCACCATAAACCATGGCTCACCAACCACGGCGTTCCGCGTGACCGATGGCACGGCCTCGATCCCCGTGACCTATACCGGGGTACTGCCGGATTTGTTCCGGGAGGGCCAGGGGATCGTCGCAATCGGCGCGATGACGACGGGCGGCACTTTCGCCGCTGATGAGGTGCTGGCCAAGCATGGCTCCACCTATATGCCCAAGGATGTCGAGCAGGCCCTGCGCAAGGCAGGCAAATGGAACCCGAAATTCGGGCCACCGCCTGCCGCCGATACCTGGAACACCATGCCAGTGAAGAGTACCAACTCATGATCCCTGAAATTGGCCATTTCGCCCTCGCCCTTGCAGTCGCCATCGCCCTCGCCCAGGGGGTTATCGGTATTTTCGCACCCGGCTTGCGCGATGCCCGCGCCATGCGCGCGGCCCCTGCCCTCGCCATCAGCCATTTTCTGGCGATCACGGCGGCATTTCTGGCGCTGATCTATGCCGGGGTGGTGTCCGATTTCACGGTGGAAAATGTCGCGGATTTTTCATCATCTGCGGTGCCGCTGATCTATCGCATCACAGGCACATGGGGGAACCATGACGGCTCCATGCTGTTATGGTGCTTTATCCTCTCACTATGCGGTGTCACCGTGGCGGTGTTTGGTGGCAATTTGCCAGCCTCGCTGCGGGCGCGCGTGCTCGGGGTTTTGGGGCTGATCTCAGGCGGGTTTTTGCTGTTCACGCTCAGCGTGTCGGACCCGTTCATCCGCATCTGGCCACCGCCGCTCGATGGCGCGGGGGTCAACCCGATCCTGCAAGACCCTGGGCTCGCCTTTCATCCGCCGGTTTTATACACGGGCTATGTCGGGTTTTCGGTGGCTTTTGCGTTTGCCATCGCGGCCTTGATCGAAGGGCGGATCGACGCCGCCTGGGGCCGATGGGTGCGCCCCTGGGCACTCATCTCTTGGTGCTTCCTCACCTCGGGCATCGCGCTCGGCAGTTGGTGGTCTTATTACACATTGGGCTGGGGCGGGTACTGGTTCTGGGACCCGGTGGAAAACGCCGCGTTGCTGCCCTGGCTCACCGGCACGGCGCTGCTGCATTGCGCGATTGTGGTGGAAAAGCGCGAGGCGCTGAAGGCCTGGACCGTGCTGCTCGCCATCGCCACCTTCTCGCTCAGCCTGTCGGGGACATTCCTGGTGCGCTCGGGCATTTTGAACTCGGTGCATTCCTTCGCCGCCGCCCCCAATCAGGGGCTGTTCATTCTCGCACTTCTCGCCATCACCATCGGTGGCTCGCTATTATTATTCGCCGTGCGCGCGCCCGCTTTGGCGGCCAGCGGATTTTACGCGCCGTTGAGCCGTGAGAGCGCGCTGGTGCTCAACAACATATTTTTGTGTTCGATTACCGCCGTTGTGTTCGTCGGCACACTCTATCCACCGTTTGCCAATCTGCTGTTCGGCATCCAGCTTTCGGTGGGTGCGCCGTTTTTTAACCAGACCGTGCTGCCGCTGGCGGCCCCGCTGATCATCGCCATGGGGATCGGGCCGATGATGGCCTGGAAGCGCGCGGCGCTGGTACCTGTACTGAACCGGTTATGGCTCGCGGCCGGGGTGGCCCTGCTGGTGTTTCTGGTGATGGCGGCAAACCGCCATATCATCGCTGCCCTCGGGCTCGCGGGCGGGGCCTGGGTGGTGCTGGCGGCACTCAGCGACGTGGCTGAACGCGTAAGGTTATTCCACGCGTCACCTTCGGTGACGTTCAACCGCCTGCTGGCGCTGCCGCGCGCTGCCATCGGGGCCACGCTCGGACATATCGGCTTTGGCGTTATGGTGCTCGGCATGGCGGGCATGACTCTCGCCACGCAGAGCGTGATCGTGCTCAAGCCCGGGCAATCCACCATGCTTGGCGGCTATAAATGGACATTGAACGACATTCACGACGCACCGGGGCCCAATTACAGCCAGCGCGTGGCGGATATCTCAGTGGCCGATAACGGCAAGGTGTTTTTAAACCTCCACCCTTCGCGGCGGTTTTTCTCCGCCCAGAAGGTCATCACCAACGACGCCGCCATCCACACCAACGGGTTCCAGGATCTCTACGCCGTGTTCGCCGATGAGCCACCCGGCAGCGGCGGCGCGGAATTGCGGCTGAACCGCCACCCGCTGGCCCCGGAAATCTGGTTTGGCGGGCTTATCATGGCGCTTGGCGGCGGCATCTCGCTGTCTGACAGGCGGCTGCGCGTGGGTGCGCCATCACGGTTAAAAAAACCGGCGGGGGCAGTGGCTTAAGCTGATGTCGCCTTTGCGCCGCCGCCTGATGTTCGGCATTCCGCTCGCGCTCGTGGTGGCAGGGGGCGAGGGATTTTACACCATATTACGCCGGATGCAGACCGATAATTACGACCCGCATGC
Organism: Acidocella sp.; assembly: GCA_029077775.1. Classification (GTDB taxonomy): domain Bacteria; phylum Pseudomonadota; class Alphaproteobacteria; order Acetobacterales; family Acetobacteraceae; genus Acidocella. The sequence continues at coordinate 6,747 of JAQNCU010000140.1, forward strand.
GCTGCCCTCGCCGCTGGTCGGCAAACGCCCGCCCATCTTCACCCTGCCAGGGGCTGGTGGCATGCAGGGGTTCTCGAACACCGACCTGTTATCCCCGCCCCGCCCCATGCTGGTGAACTGGTTCGCTTCCTGGTGTGTGCCCTGCCTGGAAGAAGCGCCGATGCTGATGAAATTGGCCAAAACCGGGCTGCCGATCTGGGGTATCGATTTCGAGGATACCGCCCCCGGCGCGATGCAGAATTTCCTCAACGTCAACGGCAATCCCTATACCAGGCTAGCCAGTGACGCCTCGGGCCTCACCGCCATTAACTGGGGGGTGTATGGGGTGCCGGAGACCTATTTCATCGACAAAACAGGTATCGTCCGCTGGCGCTGGGCCGGGGCGCTGACCGATGATGTGGTCGCCACCAGGCTGACGCCGTTGTTGAACCAATATTCATGAGAACCTTGCTCCTGGTGTTTGCCTTGCTGCCCGCTCTGGCCTGGGGGCAAACCAT
>JAQNCU010000141.1 GCA_029077775.1 Acidocella sp.
AGCGTTTCCGCGACGATCGAATCGAGTAAAGTTCCATCTGGTCCGGCAAACGCGAGCACAAAGCTCGATACACCGAGTTGCCTGTGCAATGCCTGCATCTCATGGTTCGCCAATGCCCGCGCCGTGGCGTGTCGCTCGCGCTGGTGGTCCAGTTCACGCGAAGTCAGCCGATCTGGTTTTGGAGGTTTGTGCGGGTTCATTCCGTTGGCAAGGCAACGCCGCCAGCTCTCCGCAATTGCGGGGCGCAGCAGTCCGGGCGGTACAACGCCGTTTCGCTCCATCATGTGACGCGCCTGCACAAGGCGAGAGCCGCTATCCTGGGTCGCTAGCATCTTTCCTCCGGCGCCATGTTGCCACAATCGGCCGTCGCGTGCCCGGTCTTTCGCCTCGGTCCCGCCAAGCTCCACACTACAACGCATTGCGACACAAAAAAGCAATTGTTTTGTTCGGGTGTTGCGAAACAGAACAGCCGGTCGAAATGGCTCCCAATTTTCCCGGCAGCCTTGGCCCTAATCCAGTTTGGCATGAAGGATGCAGGGCTCGTGGTGAAATCAACGGTAAGGGATACGCGCCATGAAAGCTGCCGTGCTGCGACAATATGACGAGACACTTGAAAACCCTGTCTATGTGAATTTCGAGGATGTCTCAGACCCCACCATAAAAGGCCCAAACGACGTGATCGTGCGGATCGGCGGGGCAGGGGTGTGCCGCACCGATCTGCACATCATCGAGGGCATCTGGCGCTCAAAGGTCGAACTCAACCTGCCGCATATCATGGGCCATGAAAATGCCGGATGGATCGAGGATGTTGGCACCGGCGTTACCCATCTGAAAGTTGGCGACCCGGTGATATGCCATCCGTTGATCACCTCCGGGCATTGCCTGGCATGCCGGCGCGGTGATGATATGCACGCTGAAGATAGCGAATTCCCCGGTATCAACGCCAATGGCGGCTACGCGCAATATCTGCGAACCGGGGCGCGATCCATCATAAAATTGCCCAAAACCCTGGCCCCCAAAGATGTCGCACCCCATACCGATGCGGGCCTCACCGCCTACCGCGCTGCCAAAAAAGCCTCCCGGCATTTGCTGCCCGGAGACTTCGCGGTGGTCATCGGTGCGGGCGGTCTCGGCCATATCGGTATCCAGGTGGTCCGCGCCCTCTGCGCCGCCCAGATCATCATCGTCGATCGTGCGGATATGGCGTTGAAACTCGCGCATGAATGCGGTGCCGATTTTTCTGTCAAAGCCGATGGCGGCCAGGTCGAGGAGGTTTTGCGTCTGACTGGCGGCAAAGGTGCTGAAGCCGTCATTGATTTTGTGGGAGAGGGCGACGCCGTCTCACAGGGCTTGGCGATGACGCGCAATGGTGGATATTATTACATCGTTGGGTATGGTGGCCGCATTGACATTCCCACGATCGATATGATCACGTCAGAAAAAACCATTGTTGGTAACCTGGTGGGGACCTACGCTGAACTGATCGAGCTTATGGCACTTGCCGACCAAGGCAAGGTCACGCTCGCGACAAAAGAATACCGGCTTGAAGATGCGAACCTCGCATTGCATGATTTACATCACGGTAAAATCCGCGGCCGGGGCGTCTTAATTCCATAATCTGGTGAACAATAATTCAGGAAACGGAGAGAATAATGTACAAGACCAAGGACGGCGAAGAGATTTTTATCATCGATGGCCACGTGCATCTGTGGGATGCAAGCCCCGAGAATATCCGCAACATCCACGGCAAACAATTCATAGATTGCTTTTATGGCTATCACGCCTCCCTGTCGCCACCTGAACAACTCTGGAGCCCCGAAAAATTCGCAAAGTATGGGCCTGAACAAATGGTGAAAGACCTGTTCATCGATGGACCGGATGACATCGCGATTTTTCAGCCAACCTATCTTAAGGATTTTTACAAAACCGGGTTCAACACGCTTGAACAAAATGCGATATTGAAAACCCGTTACCCCGACCGCTTCATCCTCAATGGCGCATTCGATCCGCGTGACGGTGAAGGTGGGCTTGAAGCCCTGGAGGCGATGGCAGAAACGTATAAGCTTCAAGGCGTTAAGCTCTATACCGCTGAATGGAATGGTGAAAGCCGGGGCTACAAGCTATCCGATCCGGCGGCATATAAATACCTTGAGCGCGCAGAGAAACTCGGTATCAAGAACATCCATGTCCATAAGGGCCCTACCATCCTGCCGCTCGACCGCGACGCATTTGATGTTGCGGACATCGACCATTGTGCGACAGATTTCCCGAACCTTAATTTCATCATCGAACATTGTGGGTTACCTCGTCTTGATGATTTCTGCTGGATCGCGGTGCAGGAAACCAATGTCTTCGGCGGACTTGCCGTGGTGCTGCCCTTCATCCACTCTCGTCCGGCCTATTTTGCAAAAGTGATGTCGGAGCTACTTTTCTGGTTGGGCGAAGACAAAATTCTCTTCGGCTCGGATTACGGCATCTGGACCCCGCAATGGCTTGTCGAAAAATTCATGGCGTTTGAACTTCCCGATGAAATCGTACAGGAAACTGGAAAGCAACTGACCATGGCCGTGAAGAGAAAAATCCTCGGCGAGAATGCGGCGCGCCTTTATAATGTAGACATCGCGGCGCATATGGCGAAGATCAACCGCGCCGAGCTGAAGGTCGCGTGAGCGATAATCTGGTGGCGCGCACACAGGATGTGCGCGCCGCACTCGACCGGGTAACCGATCCTGAACTCGATGAGAGCGTGGTGGAACTCGGCTTCATAACGGGCATCACCGTGGAACAACACGGCGATGTCCTGGTGAATTTCCGGCTCCCCACCTATTGGTGCGCGGCCAATTTTTCGTATCTGATGGCCTCGGACATGCGCGACGCCGTTGTTGCTCTCCCGTGGGTCACCGCCGCGCGTGTGGTTCTTGACGAACATATGTTTGTCGAGGCGATCAACGACGGCATCGCCGAAAATAAGGATTTCCAGGAGGCTTTCCCAACCGAGGCGCAGATGGACCTCTCCGCCATCCGGCTGAATTTTGGATTGAAATCATTTGAACGCCGACAGGAGGTTCTGCTCCGGCATTTACGCGGCCAAGGCTTCACGCCGGATACCATTCTGGCGCTGGATATCTCCGGGCTCAGCCGCTTAACCCTGGACCCAGAGGGTATTATGGCCCGGACCCGTTATCTTGAGCGGCGGGGGCTCGTGGGAGGGCTCCCACGCGCCTTCGTCGCAAGGGATGGGGGTTTGATCTCACCAGACATGCTGGCGGTCTATCTTCGCAACATCCGCCGTGTGGGGCTGAATGCGGAATTCAATGGTGCCCTATGCCGCGGCCTCCTGGCCGCCCGCTACAACACCTCGTCGCCCTTGCCGGCGGAGCCTGAGCTGATCGACTTCATCAAACAGGCGACCGCCTCTCAATAGTATGTATACAAATCAGGTGCTCTTATTTAAATATTAGACATAATTTCATCCCTATGTTTAGCTGTTCAGGGTGTTTGTGCCCAGCATGACATAAGATAACTCAACCTTTCGGCCCATAGGGGGTTTCTCGGCTTGACTCAGAAAAATGAAGTGGACACGGCCACCCCGCCTGATTACGACGTCTTTATCGTGGGCGGCGGCCCGGCGGGCGCCACCACAGCCGCGTTGCTGGCAGAATCGGGTCACCGGGTTATGGTCGCGGATAAAGATCGGCATCCACGCTTTCACATCGGCGAATCACTGCTGCCACACAACCTCCCTTTATTGGACAGGCTCGGTGTCCGTGACCAAATCGAACAAGGGTCTATGACCAAGCACGGCATTGAATTTGTCTCGGCCTATCATGGCAAAACCGTTACCTATGATTTCGCCCGCGCGTTGGACCGCCGCTTTCCCTATTCCTTCCAGGTCCGCCGTTCGTCCTTTGACCATGTACTTCTGAAAAATGCTGTTGCGAAGGGAGCGGACATCATCGAAGGCTGCCGCATTACGTCGGTGACGTTTCCTGGTGCGGGCCATCCGGTCATCACCGGCATAAATGAGGCTGGTACTGAGCAAAGCTGGACTGCCAAATTCATTGTCGATGCCTCAGGTCGGGACACTTTGCTGGCCGGTCAGTTGGGCCTAAAGGAGCGAAACCCGAAAAACAGCAGTGCTGCGATGTTTGGTCACTTCACAAATGCGCGCCGCCTTTCTGGCAAAGATGAAGGAAATATCAGCGTTGTCTGGTTTGATAACGGCTGGTTTTGGTTCATTCCCCTAGCCGACGGCACAACCAGCATCGGCGCGGTTTGCCCCGCCAGTTTCTTCAAAGACCGGGGCACCGACATTACAAATTTCTTTATGACAACAATCGCTTCCTGTCCTGAAATTGCAAGTCGGCTTAAAGATGCCCAGCTTGTTGGGCCGGTCACCGCCACGGGCAATTATTCCTACAGCGCGAGACAGGCAAGTGGCGATAAATTTATCATGGTCGGTGATGCCTTCTCGTTTATCGATCCGGTCTTCTCCACAGGCGTTTATCTGGCAATGACCATGGGCTTCCGTGGTGCTGAGGCGGTGGCCGCATGCCTGAGCAAACCAGAAAAGTCAGCCAAAATATTGCGGCGTTACGATGCCGGGGCACGCAATGCTCTCGGTGCCTTCACATGGTTTATCTACCGAATCCGCGAGCCTGCGATGCGAAACCTCTTCATGTCCCCACGAAATTATTTCCGGGTGGAGGAAGCTGTTCTCTCGCTGCTTGCGGGCGACATGCAGGGCGGTTGGTCGACACGCTGGCGGCTTTATATATTCCGAACCATCTACTACATCACAAAATTCGCGCATCTCAGACATTTAGTACACAACGTTAAACCGCGACAAACAAAGCCCTTGGCACCCGCATCGGCGGAGGCGACAGGCTAGGCAGTCTTTATGCCGAAAAACAACCCGCATGATCCGAATGTCAGGCATCTCGTTCTCATCCCAAGTTATAACACCGGGTGGATACTACATCAGACTGTGGCGGACGCGTTGCGACATGCCTGGCCAGTGTGGGTGGTGATCGACGGGAGTACAGATAAAGCCGCACAAAACTTGCTCAACACCTACCAGAGAGACCCGCGAGTGCGCATCATCTGGCGTACCGCCAATGGTGGAAAAGGTGCGGCGGTGTTTGATGGCTTGAAGGCTGCAAATGAAGCGGGCTTTACCCATGCACTTGTCATGGATGCCGACGGCCAGCATCCATTTTCGCTTATCCCGCAATTTTTTGAAACGTCATGTAAGTGGCCTGCGGCAATGATCCTTGGTGAACCGCTGTTTGAAAAATCCGCACCTCGCTTGCGCGTCGTGGGGCGAATGGTCTCAAATCTTCTAACAAAGTTTGAAACACGGGGGGCAGTTGCTGATTCTCTCTTCGGCTTCAGGGTCTATCCCGTTGCACCATTGCTGTCGGTGATGACAACACGCCATACAATGCGCGGTTTTGATTTCGATGCCGAAGCCGTAGTGCGTCTGAATTGGCAAGGTGTGCGCGCCATAAACTTTCAGGTGCCGGTAAAATACCTGCGCGCGGATGAGGGTGGGGTCTCACATTTCCAGTACCTTAGAGACAACATGTTACTGGCGCGCATGCATTTGCGGCTCATGTTTGAATTGAGCGTCCGCGCATTACGGGTCACCGCGGAAACCTTACGCCATCCCGCCATTGATCGAGATGATCTGCCCTGAGATATAAGCCGCTTTATCTGAGACAAGAAAAGCAACGAGATCGGCAACCTCGATGGCGGTTCCTACCCGCTTCATCGGTACCATCTGTTCTATCAGATTTTTCGGGAAGGCATCACCGATCATCGGCGACTCGATGATCCCAGGGGCAACGCAATTTACGGTAATTCCCCTGCTGGCAAGTTCGAGCGAGAGTGATCGGGTCGCCCCGTGTAAACCTGCCTTTGCAGCGGCATAATTCGTCTGTCCCCGATTACCCATAATCGCCGCAACGGACGAAATATTGATAATCCGGCCCCATCGTTTGCGGATCATCGGAAGCAATAATGGCTGGGTGACGTTAAAAAAACCATTTAGCGAAACATTGATCACACGCGTCCATTGGTCCTCATGCATACCTGGCATGACTTCATCATCGTTGATCCCAGCATTATTCACAATAATTTGTATCGCTCCGGCTTTCAGAATGTCCCCCAGGGTGTTGGACGTTTGTCGAGCATCGGTAACATCGAACCCAACGGCGTCAGCCATTCCCCCGGAAGATATTATATCACGCACAATGTCTCTCGCACGTTCCAGTCGGTCATTCGCATGAACATAAACATGGTGCCCGTCAACGCCGAGTTGTCGCGCAATGGCAGCGCCGATTGTACCGCTCCCGCCTGTCACCAAGGCACGCATCATCCCTCCCTCTCTAACATCACCGTCGCACGGCCACTTAAAATTTCCACCCCCATTTGTTCGAGGGCAAAACTATAACTTGCCCCTGAGGAGTTACCCATAAGCAAGTGAACATGAACTGATAACGGCGTGGGAGTTTCATCGATATAAATGGTATGTAGACGGACATTCCGTAACCCAACAAGAAAGCCCCGGCGTCCTCGTCCGGCGGCACCGCTGCTGAGTACGCCATGAAGTGCCATTGCCTGTGCCGCAATCTCAATACCGGACGCTGCCCCCAATGTGCCGTCTGAGCGGCGCAATGGGTTCTCATGGTCATAATGTCGGACTGAAAGGCAAATAATCGATTTGGCATCCCAGGTCACGACTGCATCGAGCAAACACATCTTACCCTCATGAGGTATCAGCGCCGCTATGCCGTTTCGGTCCATCAGCATGCTTACTGTGCCTACCGCGGTGTCACATGTAATACCAGGGCCATATCGCCGAGATAACTCAATACAACCTCGCCGGCTTCTCGTGCGGAAATCATCGCCAGCAGCGGGAGGCTTCGCGCAGCCGGGACATTTTGCCTCAAATCCTCAAGGTCTCCGGGAGCCACGGAAATTGTCGATGGCTGCTCAGCCAGTGTAACCATGATCTCAGCAATACTTCTGGGGCTTTTGAATGGTGAGAAAACCATTGCAACAGCAAACGGGGAGCCAATCGGACGCACGGAATTGAGCGGTTCCGGATAACACACATCGTGACAAATCAACGCCACGGTACAATTATCAACAGTCGCCTGTACAACAGACTCCAGAAAACCAGCCGCAAAACTGTCATCATGACAGCATAA
>JAQNCU010000142.1 GCA_029077775.1 Acidocella sp.
GGCGATCTGCGCATCGGAGAGCAAAACCGGACCGCCCGCAGACAGCGAAAGGATGTAATGCTGGGCCAGGGCCTCAAGCTCGATGGCGGCGGCGAGGGCGTCGGTTATGGTGGCGGCGGTGGCGAGGCCGCCATGATTGGCCATCAGGCAGGCCGAACGGCCTGCCAGTGCGTGCAGCACGGCGGTTGAAAGTGCTGCGGTGCCGAACAGCGCATAGGGGGCGCAACGGATGGAGGCGCCGCCGAAGCTGGCGATCATGTAATGGCAGGCCGGGATATCCCGCCTTGCCATTGCAAGGGCGGTTGTGCAGGGCGCGTGGTGATGCACGATGGCATGGATTTCAGGCCGGGCGAGGTAGATATCAAGGTGGAAGCGCCATTCCGACGAGGGGCGGAGCGGGCCATCGTATTCGCCATAGCCGCGCTGCGGTTTTAACAAAGGGAGGCTGTCCGGGGTGAGGCTGCCATAAGAGATGGCTGACGGGGTGATGAGAATGCCACCATCCGTGCGCAAGGAGAGATTGCCCGAAGTGCCGGGGCTGAGGCCGCTGGCGGCCAAACGCTGGGCGGCGGTGATCAGAGCGAGGCGGTCTTGCATCAGGGGGTCGTGCATTAGGGTCTCAGGGGGAATGGGGTGGATGGAATCATCGCTGGATAGACGCCGTGGAGTTGACGTATAGTGGAACTGTGGCATCAAAGCCGCAAGACAAAGTCACCCGGAGGAAATTATGGTCGAGGTCAACGCTGTTACGGCGTATGAGGTTAATGATGGTATCGCACTCATTACAACCGATAACCCGCCGGTAAATGCGCTGGGTGCGCTGGTGCGCGCCGGGTTGGTGGCGGCACTGGGCATGGCGATGGCAGATGCGGCGGTAAAGGCCGTGGTGTTGAGCTGCCGGGGGCGGACATTCTTCGCGGGCGCGGACATCACGGAATTCGGCAAGCCCCTGCAGCGGCCCGATTTGAACGAGGTGATCGGCGCGCTGGATGCTTTGACCAAGCCCGTGGTGGCGGGGATTTTTGGCACCGCCCTGGGCGGCGGGCTGGAAGTGGCGCTGGGCTGCCATTATCGCGTGGCGGTGGGCGCTGCCCGGCTGGGGCTGCCCGAGGTGAAACTGGGGCTGTTGCCGGGGGCGGGCGGCACGCAGCGTTTGCCACGCTTGATTGGGCCGGAGGCAGCGGTGGGGCTGGTGGTGGCGGGCACGCCTGTGCCAGCCAAGCTCGCGCTGCAACACGGGTTGATCGATGCGATTGTGGACGATGCGGTGGCCGGGGCGATGGAATTCGCCCGGCAGGTTCTGGCCGATGGCGCGAAGATGACCCGCGTGCGCGACCGTGAGGATAAAATTCTCCCCGTGCGGGACAACCCGGCGGCATTCGAGGCGGCGGCCAAGGCGGCGCTGAAGAAGCTGCATGGCGTGGAAGCGCCCGCGGCCTGTGTGGAATCCGTGCGTAACGCCTTCATGCTGCCCTTCGAGCAGGGGCTGAAAGCCGAGCGGGATTTGTTCGTGAAATTGATGATGGGCGACCAGAGCCGGGCGCAGCGGCATATATTTTTCGCCGAACGCGAGGCGCAGAAAATTCCTGACATGCCAGCCGGGCTCAAACCCGCGCCGATCACCAACGCCGTGGTGATTGGCGGCGGCACGATGGGTGGCGGTATTGCCATGTGCTTTGCCAATGCCGGGGTGCCTGTGACGATTGTTGAGACCAGCGACGAGGCACTGGCCAAGGGGCTGGAGCGGATTAAGGGCACTTATCAGGTCTCGGTGGATCGCGGCGCACTGACCGCCGATGCGATGGCCAAACGCTTTGCGCTGATCAGTGGTACGGCGGATTGGAATGTTATCTCGAACACCGACATCGTGATCGAGGCGGTGTTCGAGAATCTCGACCTGAAGAAGGAGATTTTCGGCAAGCTCGACCGGCTCGCCAAGCCTGGCACGCTGCTCGCGTCGAACACCTCGACACTGGATGTCGATGCGATCGGCAATGCGACGAGCCGCCCCGAGGATGTGGTGGGGATGCATTTTTTCTCACCCGCCAATGTCATGAAGCTGTTGGAGATCGTGCGCGGCGAAAAATCCTCGCATAAATCGATTGCGACCGCGATTGCGGCGGGCAAGCTGATGGGCAAAGTGCCCGTGGTGGTTGGCAATTGCGACGGGTTTGTCGGCAACCGGATGCTGGCGCGGCGCACCACGGAGAATGAGCGGCTATTGCTCGAAGGGGCGAAACCGCAGGATGTGGATGCCGTGGTGCTGGGTTTTGGTTTTCCCATGGGGCCCTATGCGATGGGCGATCTGGCCGGGTTGGATGTCGGCTGGCGGATTCGCCAGCATCGTGGTGTGAAGGCGCCGGTGACCGATACGCTGTGTGAACAGGGGCGCTTTGGGCAGAAAACCGGGGCTGGGTATTATATTTACGAGAAGGGCTCGCGCGTGCCCGTGCCCGACCCGATGGTGCTGGAGCTGGCAGCCGAAAAAGCGGCGGCGCTGGGGGTGAAACGGCGCAACATCGCCGAACAGGAGGTGTTCGAGCGGATGTTCTATCCGATGATCAACGAGGCGGCGCGTATTTTGGAGGAAGGGATCGCGATCAGGGCGTCGGATATCGATGTGGTGTGGGTTTATGGATATGGCTGGCCCGTGTGGCGCGGCGGGCCGTGTTTTTACGCCGATCTGGTGGGGCCGAAGGTGATTTGCGCGGCACTGGACCATTACGCTGAGATGACCGGCGATGAAGGGCTGCGGCCCGCCGCCCTGCTGCGCGAACTGGCGGCCACCGGCGGCACGTTCGCGGCGTTTAAGCCTGCCGGAAAGGCGGCGGCGTGAGCCGCCCGTTTGCCTGGGAGGCATTGTACCCGCCCGGGCTGAGCTGGGATTTTACGCCGTCTGAGGGCACGCTGCCGGACCTGCTGGACCGCGCCGCCGCGCAGTTTGGCGATGCCGTTTTCCTCGATTACCGGGAGCACAAGATTTCATTCACCGCCTGCGCGGACCAGGCCTGCGCCGTCACCGCCGGGCTGATGCGTATGGGCGTGCAGCCGGGTGAGCGCGTGGCGCTGTATCTGCCGAATTCACCCTATTACCCGTTCAGCTTTTTCGGCGTGCTGCGGGCCGGGGCGGTGGTGGTTAATCTGTCGCCGCTGGATGCCGAGCGCGAGCTGGCGCATAAGCTGCATGATAGCGGCGCCACCATGCTGATCACCACGAATATCGCGCCGATGTTCGCCATGGCCCAGAAGCTTCTGGCCGCAGGGCATATCAACCGGTTGATCGTGGGCGATGATGCCGCGTTTGGGGTGATGCCGGGGCTGCCCTTGTTGCCTATAACCGGGGATGACGCGCGGATCATCGATTTTGCGCATTTATTGACCGCCCCCCTGCCCCAAACCTGGCCCGTGCTGGACGCGCATGCATTGGCGGCGTTGCAATATACCGGCGGGACCACGGGGTTGCCCAAGGGTGCGATCCATACCCATGTGACGTTGCTGGCCTCGGTCGAGATCTATGATCTGACCTATAACGCCCAGTTACCGCTGCTGGACGGGCAGGATCGGGTGATCGCGGTGCTGCCATTCTTCCATATATACGGGCTTATCGTTCTGTTGTTATGGCAGTTAAAACGAGGTGCCGCTTTGTTGTTGCAACTCCGGTTCGATGCGTCTTGGGTGCTGCATGCGATCGAGGTGAAGCGCGCGACGTTTTTCCCCGGTGTGCCGACCATGTGGATCGCGCTGGCCGCCATCCCCGGAATTGGTGAGCGGGATTTCTCATCACTGCGGCAGGTATCATCGGGTGGCGCGCCGCTGCCGGTTGACGTCGCGAGCCGGTTTGAGGCGTTGTGCGGGCGGCGAATCGGCGGCGGGTGGGGGATGACGGAGACGGCATCCGCGGGTACATCGCATTTGTTGACCGGCGCGTTCGACCCGCATTCTGTCGGTGTGCCGCTGCCCGGGATCGAGATCAAGATCGTCTCGCTCGATGGGGGGAAGCAGGACCTGCCAATTGGCGAGACCGGCGAGATGGCCGTGAAGGGCCCGAATATTTTCAAGGGTTATCATAACAAGCCAGAATCGACCGAGGCGGATTTTATCGACGGGTATTTTCTCACGGGCGATATCGGGCATCTGGATACGCTGGGCATGGTGCATCTGGTGGACCGCAAAAAGGATATGATCATCTCGGGCGGGTTTAATGTATACCCCACCATGATCGAAGCCGCCATTTATGAGCATGATGCGGTGGAGGAATGCGTGGTGATCGGCATTGCCGATGCGTATCGCGGCCAGGCGGCCAAGGCGTTTGTGAAGCTGCGCGAAGGTGCCGCGCCCTTCAGTCTGGATGATTTGCGCGGCTTTTTGGAAACCCGGCTGGGCCGCCATGCGATGCCGAGCGCGCTGGAATTTCGCGCGTCATTGCCCAAGACCCCGGTCGGCAAATTATCGAAAAAAGAATTGGTGCTTGAGGAGCAGAAACATGGTTGAGGCGGTGATTGTATCGACGGCGCGCACGCCGATCGGCAAGGCGTTCCGGGGTGCGTTCAACATCACGCATGGTGCCGAGCTTGGCGGGCATGTGATTGCCGAGGCCGTGCGCCGCGCTGGCCTGGCCCCTGGCGAGGTTGAGGATGTGGTGCTGGGCTGCGGCACGCCGGAAGGGGCGACGGGGCATAATATCGCGCGTCAAGCGGCTTTGCGCGCGGGACTTTCCGTTGATGCGGCGGCCATGACGGTCAATCGGTTCTGTTCCTCCGGGTTGCAGGCGATTGCGATGGCGGCGCATGAAATTTTGGTCGAAGGCGCGCCGGTTGCGATTGGCGGCGGGCTGGAGAGCATAAGCCTGACCGCTGGCACGCTGAACCGGCATCATTTCACCGATGAATGGCTGAAAGACCACAAGCCCGCGGTTTATATGTCGATGATCGAGACCGCCGATAATGTGGCGTCGCGCTATGGCATCAGCCGCCAGGCGCAGGATGAATACGCGCTGGAGAGCCAGCGCCGGACGGCGGCGGGCCAACAGGCCGGGCGGTTCGATGATGAGATCATCCCCATGACCACCACCAAGGCCGTGGAGAACAAGCAGACCAAGGAGATTACGCAGGAACAGGTGACCCTGCGCCAGGATGAGGGCAACCGGCCCGAGACCGCGATGGAGGGGCTGGCCAAGCTTTCGCCTGTTCGTGGTGAGGATTATTTTATCACCGCGGGCAATGCCAGCCAGCTTTCGGATGGGGCCTCAGTGAGCGTGCTGATGTCTGATGCCGAAGCAGCAAAGCGCGGGTTGACGCCAATGGGCGTTTTCCGTGGGTTTTGCGTGGCCGGGTGTGAGCCCGATGAGATGGGGATCGGCCCGGTCTTCGCGGTGCCAAGGCTTTTGAAGCGGCATGGGCTGAGCGTGGATGATATCGATTTGTGGGAACTGAACGAGGCTTTTGCCTCACAGGTGCTCTATTGCCGGGACAGGCTGGGGATTGATCCGGCACGGTTGAACGTGAATGGCGGGTCGATCTCGGTTGGGCACCCCTTTGGCATGAGCGGGGCGCGGCTGACGGGCCATGCGCTGATCGAGGGTAAGCGCCGGGGTGCGAAATTCGCGGTCGTGACCATGTGTATCGGCGGCGGCCAGGGAGCCGCTGGGTTATTTGAGCTGAGATGACGCGGGCGATACCCGCCAAGGGGATGGGCTTTCAAAAAAGCGTCTTTAAAAAGGGATTTTTGTATGGATCTGAATCTTTCACCCGAGGAACTGGCATTTCGCGATGAGGTTCGCGCCTTTATCAAGGCCGAATTGCCCGCCGAGACGCAACGGAAACTGGTGCTCGGCCAGGAATTGTCGAAGGCTGATTTCGTAAACTGGCAGAACAAGCTGCATGCCAAAGGTTGGGCGGTGCCGCATTGGCCGGTGGAACATGGCGGGCGCAACTGGGGGCCAATGCAGGAATATATTTTCCTCGACGAGATCCAGCAGGCCCCTGCCCCGCCGACGCTCGCCTTTAATGTCTCGATGGTCGGGCCTGTCATCGCGACCTTTGGCTCGGACGCGCAAAAGAAGAAATTTCTGCCGGGCACGGCGAGCCTGGATATCTGGTGGTGCCAGGGATTCTCAGAGCCTGGGGCGGGATCTGATCTGGCGGGGTTGAAAACGACGGCCAGGCGTGAGGGGGATTTTTACGTCATCAACGGCCAGAAAACATGGACCACGTTGGCGCAATACGCCGATTGGATTTTTGTACTGGCGCGCACCAATCCGGCGGCCGAGAAAAAGCAGCAGGGCATCTCATTCATTCTCGTGGATATGAAAACGCCGGGGATTACGGTGCGGCCGATCCAGTTGCTGGATGGCGGGCATGAGGTCAATGAAGTGTTTTTCGACGAGGTGAAGGTGCCCGCTGAGAATTTGGTGGGCCAGGAGAATCGCGGCTGGGATTATGCGAAATTTTTGTTGAGCAATGAGCGTATGGGGATCGCCCGGATCGGGATTTCCAAGCAGCGCATCCGGCGGATCAAGGAACTGGCGAATATTGAACGCGTGGGCGATGCCAAGCTGCTGGAGCAGAGCTGGTTCCGCGAAAAGCTGGCGACCGTGGAGATTGAGCTGAAGGCGCTGGAGATTACGCAGTTGCGGGTGATCGCCGAGGCGCGCAAGCGCGGGCCGCATGGCCAGGCCGACCCGAATTCCTCGATTTTGAAGATCAAGGGTTCGGAATTGCAGCAGGCGACGACCGAATTGATGATGGATGTGGTGGGGCCGTTTGTCGCCCCCTTCCCCAACTCACTCGATGATGAGGACCAGACGAATGAGCCGCCGATTGGCCCGGATTATGCGGCATCCGCCGGGCCGACCTATTTTAACTGGCGGAAGGTCTCGATCTATGGCGGGTCGAACGAGATCCAGCGCAACATCATCGCCAAGGCGATTTTGGGTTTTTAACGCCGTTTTGGGGATGTGAGATGGATTTCGATCTGACTGAGGATCAGCGGTTGCTGAAGGAGAGCTTCGGCAAGCTGCTCGATGGTACCTATGGGAATTTTGAGAAGCGCAAGGGGTATATGCGCGCGCCCGGCGGGTTTGATCCGCAGGTTTGGGAGGAATATGCGCAGGCCGGGATATTGGGGTTGCCGTTTTCCGAGGCACGAGGCGGGTTTGGTGGCGGCCCTGTGGAGAGCATGATCGTGATGGAAGCGA
>JAQNCU010000143.1 GCA_029077775.1 Acidocella sp.
GAATGACTCTCGGCGGGCAGCAAGCGCTTCTTTTTGTGAACAAAAAGAAGCAAAAAAACATTATTAATCTGGGCCATTGGGGTTCCAGAAGCCCGGCACAGGCATAACAAAAGTTTTTTGCGCTGCTTTTTTTCAAAAAAGCGGCTGCTCACTTGGATGTGTCACTGTCTTCGCGGATTGGTATAAATCATAAAAAAGGGTCATGGGCGCTCAAAACACCCATGACCCAAATTTACCAAATTTACCAAAGTTTTGGTGCCGCTTTTTATAAAAAGCGGCTATTTTTATATTATTTTAAAAAAACGTCGCGAGGCGCAGTTCGACATTGCGTTGTAGCGGGCCGCCATGGTTGGCGATGTCGTATTCGCCGACCAGCATAACCGCCCAGGTGGGGGAGAGGAAGGTGGAGGCGGTGAGGCGGAATTGTGACTCATCGGTCCGGTTGCCGGAATCTATTTTGGCACCGTTGCGCAGTGTGTAGGTTTGTTTGCCGCCGAAGGATTGGTAGAAGCCCGGTGTGATGGTGCCGCCGGTTGCGGGGTAGATCTGATAGGGCAGATAGACCCGGAACTCCTCAGAGGGTTGCTCGTTAAAGCGCGCCGGGGTGGAGCTGGCGGCGGCGAGCGGGTTGTGGACGCCGAACAATGAATAGATCGGTGGGATGTTGTTCGCGAAGACTTCCGGGCTGTTGGCGGCGGCGTTGTTATTGGCGCCGAACAGATAGGCTTCACCCCAGACCTCGATGGCGAGGTTATGGGTGGTGGGCGTGCCAAACAGGATTTTGCGGAACCCGGCCTCCATCTCATATGTCCAGACATTATTGCCGGGGTTGAGGTTGGCGGATTTGTTGTAGCCGCTGACGGGCGGCGAGATCCAGGGGCCGATGACGGCATAGGTGCCTGTGGCGGCGTTGTTTACGGGAAAGAGGAAGGCACCGAAATTCGGTTGGCCGAAGCCATCGGCGGTGGAGAGGCTGGCATGGCCGGGGCCGAAGGGCGGCAGGCCGGTTGCCGGGGCGGGGATGTTGGCGACGCCCGCACTTTGTTGCCCGAGAAATGAGACATAGGGGACGAAGGCCTGGAACCCGGCCTCCGTGCCGCCAAGGTTGAATGTGTGGACGAAGCGGGCGACCTGGATGTCGGCCGCGATGCGTGTGTTATGGCTGTCGCTGCTACCATGGACGGCGCCGATTTCTCCGGCGGTTTCAATCTGGTTGTAATAGAGCGCTATGTTGATGTTGACCGGCGGGGCGATGGCATCACCGGGCAGCGGGTCTGACGCGCGGGCGACGCCGCCTGAAAATAAGGAAGCGGCGAGCGCCAGAGATAGTGTTGCGCCGGAAAGCAGGCGAGCGCGAAGATGATTACGATGCGACATTGTTTTCTCCCAAGATGTCGGCACCAGATTGCGCGCCGACTGGCCGTATGACATCCGCAGGTTAAGGTGAAGTCAATCACGGAACCGTGTGATGAGCATTACATATGACGTTTACGGCAGGAAAACGACGCAATGTGGCAAGATGGCCACATAATACGGTGAGAACCTTTCCAAATCGTTGCCATGCGTGGCTCGGGTTTGCTAGCAACGCCTGTGAAAACGATCCAGAGATATGCGGTTGCCAGCATCGCGGTGGGTGTGGCGGTGCTGGCCTGCAAGGCGCTGGCGGCCAAAGTGAGCGGCAGTGCGGCGTTGTTTTCCGATGCGCTGGAATCGGTGGTGAATGTGGTGGCCTCGGGCCTGGCGCTGTACGCGCTGGTGGCGGGTGCCAAGCCCGCGGACCGGCAGCACCCTTATGGTCACGCGAAGGTTGAATTGCTCTCAGCGGTGGCCACGGGCGCGCTGATTTTGGTGGCCGCGGTGCTGATTTTTCAGCGCGCGCTGGGCGGCTTGCTGCACCCCGTGGCGCTGGCGCCGCTTTCAGGCCGGTTGGGTGCCGGGTTGCTGCTGAACGGGGCGGCGGGTGTGGTGAACGCCGTATGGGCCATGGTGTTGATGAGGATGAGCGCGCAGGCGCGGTCCCCCGCTTTGGCGGCCGATGGGCGGCATTTGTTTAGCGATGTGCTGACAACGGCGGGGATCATCCTGGCGCTGATCGGCGCGAAATGGCTGGGCTGGCCGTTATTGGACCCGCTGGTGGCGCTGGCCGTGGCGGCGCAGATTGCCGTTTTGGGCGGGATGACGGTGCTGCGCTCATTGAGCGGGTTGCTGGACGAAGCGCCGCCGCCCGCGATTACGGCGCGGGTGCAGGCGCTGGTGCGCGCGCACGCCATTGGTGCGCTGGAGGCGCATGATCTGCGGATCCGCCAGGCTGGGCCCGCGAGCTTTTTGGAGTTTCATCTGGTGGTGCCGGGTGACATGAGTGTTATGGCGGCGCATGAGATTTGCGACCGGATCGAGGCGGCGCTGAAGGCGGAGATGGCGGGGGTGGTGATCACCATTCATGTCGAGCCGGAGGCGAAGGCGAAGCATCACGGCGTGCTGGTGGTGTAGGCGGGGGATGGACCGGGAAGAGGCGCTGGCGCTGACGTCCGAGATGATGGTGCTGGGGGGTGCCGGGGATACCACGATGCCCGCCCGGGTGACCGCGCCGCTGGCCTTATCGCCGTTTGAGGTGCCGTTTGAGGTGCCGTTTGAGGTGCCGGTTGAGGTGCCGGTTGAGGTGCCGTTTGAGGTGCAGGAAAGGGCGCCGGAATTGGTATTTGAGCCAGCACCCGCGCCCGCGCCCGCGCCACCTGCGGAAGCGATGGCCGACCCGCCGGCAGACATGGCGCCTGTGGCGGCTGAACAGGGCTCAGCCGCCATGCCCCTAATGCGCCCCGCGATGTGCGCCATGGCGGCCTCCGCCGGGCGGCGGGCACCCCAGATGCGGCCCTGGCGCGGCGCCGGGCTGGCGGTGGCGGGACATTTATTGATCGTCGCGGTGGTGTTGGTCCTGGTCACGCCGCCCACGCCGGACGCCTCCCCGCAGCCCGTGATGGTCTCGGTGGTGGAACAGAGCGCGCCACCGGGGGTTGCGATGCAGGCAAAACCGCCCTTGCCTATGCCCCCGCCACCCCTGCCCCCGCCACCCCTGCCCCCGCTACCCCTGCCCCCGCCGTCCTTGCGGGCCGCCAAGCTGGCATTGCCGCCGCCACCCGCGCCAAAGGCGGCGGCGGGCGCCCAGGAACCACGCCGCGTGCCGGGGCAGATAACCGTGCGGGCGACCGAGCCTGCGCGCGTGGGGGCGCATAGCACCGTGATCTATTCGCTGACGGCGCGCGAACTCGGCGAACAAGGGCAGGTTTATTTGAGCGTGATGGTGGAACCAAACGGGCGGCCGGGGGTGATCCGCGTGGTCAAAAGCTCGGGCTATGCAACCTTGGATGAAGACGCGAGGCTGTCGGCAGCAACCTGGCATTTTCAGCCCGCGCTGAAAGATGGCGTGCCGGTGGCATCTGTGTTGTTGTACTGGGTGCGGTTTCAGCTCCGGTAACGGTGCTGTGTTTTGTTGGTGATTCGACATGAAATTGGCGCGTTTGATCGGCGAGATTTAAGACTTCGTAACGAGTGGAATGATCACCGTGCTAAGCCGGATATTTCATGGCCGTGTTTGTTTGATTTGCGACATATTTGAACAGACCTTGCAATTAAATTTTACAAGGCAGTTTGGTCACCGATGAAATTGGCGGGATGTGTGCGTTGATTGGCATGATCATGAGAGCGCCAGGAGCTGAGGCGTCATAACGCCCGGCCCGGCCCGATGATGTTTGAAAAAACCCATGTATCATCGGACGTTATTTCGATGTGCCTCTGGCGGACCTGCTGGATAAGGACCGTGAAATCGGGGTGCGTAAGCTGAAAAAACCGGCAGGCCGGGGTGGCGCGGCGTGAAACGCGCCTTGCGAGATGATGGATAATTCGCCAGATGAGAAAGATGCATAAAATTTAGCCGTAAGCCATTTACCTTCCGGGTTGGTCCGGCTATCCACCATAGAGGTTCCAGCTTTGGTGCCCCTGTTATTTTGAACGATCTGACAATTTCTTCGGTCTCCTGGATGTTGCCTCATCAACATTTTTCATGATCGCGGGAAGAGGGAAGTATATGGATTTCGGCGAAGATCGACGGCCCAGCGTGAACAAAATGATCGGCATCGGCGCTGTGCTGCTGCTGCATGTGTTTCTGATTTACGCATTGGTTTCCGGCCTTGCGACCAGTGCGGTGGAGATGATCAAGAAGCCACTGGAGATCAAGATTATCCAGGCGGCGGCGCCACCGCCACCGCCGCCGCCGAAGATTGTGTTGCCGCCGCCGCCCGCATTGGTGACGCCACCGCCGCCTTATATCCCGCCGCCGCTGATCCAGGTGCAGGCACCGCCGCAGCCGGTCTTCGCGGTGGTAACCCATGCGAAGCCCGTGGCCCCGCCACCAACCGCCCCGGCGGTGAAGGCGCCCGCCAATACCTCGGTGACTTCGGTGTGTCCGAATGTTGGTGATATCGCCAACCAGCTTTCTGATGCGTTTGGCAATATATCAGATTCCGCGGGAATCAATTCCGCCAGCGTGACCGTGGTGTTTACCCTGATGCCGAATGGCGCGGTGACCAACCCGCGCATTGTGTCCTCGACATTTGCCGGGGTGAACGGGCTTGCCCTGCGCGGGGTTGGCCAGCTGGAGTGCCGGGGCCAGGCCCAGCCCGTGCAGGTGCTGGTGCCCTTTGCGTTTGAGGCGAACTGATGTGAGCGCAGGCGGGCTTTATGCCTGGGCGCGGCTGTTTTTGTGTTTCCTTTTCATCCGAGAGATCAAGCTTATGAACATTTCTAAACTCATATTTCCCCTCGCCCTTGCCGTGAGTCTGGCCGGGAGTGTCGCCGGTGCCGGCATTGCCCAGGCGCAGACAACGGCCGTGACACCGCCGCCGGTGGTGGCCCCGCCGGTGGCACCGCCCCCCACCACGCCGACAGCCACCACACCGCCCGCCACCGCGCCGGATGCGAGCGCGCCGGATGCGAGCGCGACCACGCCGCCCGCCGCCACACCGGATGCGAGTGCTACAACGCCGCCCGCGACCCCGCCTGTGGCACCGCCCGCCACACCGGCCGCCACCACCGTGAATGTTTCCAACCCCTATGGCCTGGGCGCCTTGTGGGATTCGGGCGATATGGTGGCGCGGGCAACCCTGGTGATTTTGGTTTTGATGTCCATGGGCAGCTGGTACGTGCTGATCACCAAGGGGATCGCGCAGTCACGGATGCTGCGTGAGGCGCGGCAGGTCGATGCCGATTATTGGAAGACCCATTCCGTGACCGTGGCGGCCTCGACCCTGAAGCCCGGCTCGGCCTATCAGTTCATCGCGCAATCGGGCGTGGACTCGTTGAAGGATCATACCGGGTTGCTCGACAAGATTGATATTCACAGCTTTGCCGAAAGCTCGGTGCAGGATGGTGTGGATATTGTGCAGAGCCGTATGCAGGAGGGCCTGGCGCTGCTGGGCACCGTGGGGTCGACAGCGCCGTTTGTCGGGTTGTTCGGGACGGTGTGGGGTATCTATCACGCGCTGACCGCGATCGGGATCGCCGGGCAGGCGAGCATCGACAAGGTGGCCGGGCCTGTGGGTGAATCGTTGATCATGACGGCGATCGGCCTTGCCGTCGCGGTGCCAGCGGTGCTGGGGTATAATTTCCTGGTGCGGCGGAACAAGCGCGTGATGGATCTAACCCGCCGTTTTGCCAAAAAGGTTCTGTTCGTGTTGCTGAGCAACGACGCCAGCCCGAGCAACGGTGCCAGCCTGGGCGGGGCGTAACCCATGGCGATGCAGCTGGGTGACAGCGGCGGCGAGGATGAGGTGGTCTCGACCATCAACACGACGCCGCTGGTGGATGTGATGCTGGTGCTGTTGATCATATTTCTGATCACCATCCCGGTGGTGACACATACGGTGCCGGTCAAACTGCCGCAGCAGCGCAACCAGCCGCTTCATACCACGCCGCAGAACATCAATATCTCGGTGACCAAAGCGGGCGATATTTTCTGGAACCAGACCTTGGTGCCAGACCAAAAAACCTTGATCGCGGATTTGGTGAAAATAGCGCCGGTGCAGCCTCAGCCGACCATCGAGATCCGTGGCGATGGTGGCGCGCCTTATAAGTTCATCGGTGAGGTTTTATATGCCTGCCAGCGTGTGGGCATTCTGCATGTTGGATTTATCACGCAGCCGCCCGCTTTGGGCAGCGCGGCGGGAGGCGGTTGAATGGCAATGAATTTGGGCGGCAGCGGCAGGGAAGACCCCGAGGAGATGGTGGATATCAACACCACCCCGTTGATCGACGTGATGCTGGTGTTGTTGATCATGTTGATCATTACGATTCCGGTGCAGCTGCATGCGGTGAATTTGAACCTGCCCTTCGGCAACCCGCCGCCGCCGCCGGTACCGCCGCAGGTGGTGCAGATCGATATCGATTTCGACGGCACGGTTTCATGGAACGGCACGATCGTACCCAATGCGGCGGCGTTACAGCAAAAGCTCGAGGTGATCGCGCAGGAGCCCGACCAGCCGGAGGTGCATATCAACCCCAATAAGCTCGCCGATTATAGCGCGGTGATTGCCGTGATGGCCGCCGCCGAACGTGATGGGGTGACCAAAATCGGCATTATTGGCAATGAGCAATATGGGCCGTGAATAACGGTGACCTGACCATGCATGGGGGCCGCGCGCGATGAAATTTTTGTATCTTGGGGTGGGCTGCGCGATGATGCTCGCCGGGGCGATGGGTGCGGCACGCGGGGAGACGATGTCTCCGGCTGTGGGCAAGCCCTTGCTGGCCGCCGAGCATATGCTGGCCGCGCACAAATACACCGCCGCCCTGGCGGATGTGGCGCAGGCCGACGCCGCACCGGGCAAAACCCCGGCGGAGAGCCTGGCCATCGACCAGTTGCGCGCCTCGATCGACGCGGCGCGGGGCGACCATGCGGCGGCGGCGGTTGATTACGCGGCTTTGGTGAACAGCGGGCTGCTGTCAGGCGCGCAGGTTCAGCAAATGGCGGAGGCCGAGGCCAGCACGCAATACCAGGCCGGGAATTATGCCGGGGCGATTGCGACGATCAAAACCCATCTGGCCGATGATGCGCGGTTCCACCCGGTATTGCTGCAATCCTATTACCAGATGGGGAATTGCACGGCGCTCGAGGGTGCTATGAACCCGGC
>JAQNCU010000144.1 GCA_029077775.1 Acidocella sp.
TCAAACGGTTTGTCGATCTTTTGGCGCAACCGCGAGACATGCACGTCGATGACGTTGGTTTGCGGGTCGAAATGATAATCCCAGACGCCTTCGAGCAGCATGGTGCGCGTTACCACCTGCCCGGCATGGCGCATCAGATACTCCAAAAGCCTGAATTCCCGAGGCTGCAGGTCGATCTTGGTGGTGCCTCGCCGCACGCTGCGCGACAGCAAATCCATCTCCAAATCGGCGACGGCAAGCCTTGTCGTTGGCCCGTCGCTCTTGCCGCGTCTGGTCAGCGCCTCCACCCGGGCGAGCAATTCGGCAAAGGCGAAGGGTTTGGTCAGGTAATCGTCACCGCCGGCCTTTAGCCCCTTCACCCGGTCATCGACCTGCCCGAGTGCCGAGAGCAGCACCACAGGCGTTGAATTATCCTGCGCCCTCAGGGTTTCCAGCAGCCGCAGACCATCGATACCGCCGGGCAGCATCCGGTCCAGAATGATGGCGTCAAAATTCTCGGAGGCAGCCAGAAACAACCCATCCCGCCCGTTATCGGCATGTTCGATCGTGTGTCCGGCCTCGCGCAGGCCCTTTACGACGAACCCTGCGACATCCTTATCGTCTTCAACGACGAGTATCCGCATCATCACTCTCCCAGTTGGCCCCTGATAGACAGCACAAGGCGGCCTGTCAGATATATGCAGTTTGTCCCTAACCCCAAACACAGTTTAATCGCCGCCAAATTCCAGGCAATGGCGCGCCGCCAACATGGTTCCGGTAACCGCCCATCCATGTTACGGCAAGGCAAGCTGAAACCGGATCGCATCGTCTTGTCGCCTGGCCACAGGCGATAACGGCCTTCGGCTGGGCCCGTTAACGTGCCAACCAGCGCCTTTTCGCCGGTGGGGCGCTGGTCGATACGTCGTGGTCGACCGGTGCGGTGACATGGCGCGCGCGTCCTGCGCGCCATGTTGGTAAAAATACCATCTCGAAATAAATTAACTTTAATAAATTGGTTATAGGATGGGCTGTGCGTTTTGGCACCACAGTATAACCCTTAACACGCAAACGAGGTTGAAATTGAAGGCCCGGCTTCCGAAGTCAGAATGAGAGGGTTTTTCCGAAAAATGTCATCAGGAGAGTTTTGAATGGTTAAGCGGAAACTAGACGCCGGTCCGGTTGACGTCGATGTCAGCATCGATGTCGATTATCTGAAAAAGCAGTTTGATCGGTTCCGTGACGAGTTCTCGGGGATGCGCGACAAGCTGAGTGGCACGGCAACCGAGGCGTTGGATGAACTCAGCGCCTATTTCGACAAGAACAAATTCCAAGCGGGCGTTTCGGCCATGGGCAGCGAGTTTGATCAGCTTGCGGGCAAGCTCAAAGGCTCCAGCAAGGATGCCGTGCACCGGATTGAGCGTGAAGTGGGTGAGCGTCCGATCGCCGGTCTCGCCATTGCGTTCGGGATAGGGTTGCTGGCGGCTCAGTTTTTCCGCCGTCCGTGAGTTTGGTCTCCAGCCCTCGCCCTAAACTGGGAGACACGCAGAGATGAGCCTGTCCCGGCATGCCGGTTCATTGGGGAAAAGCATCGCGCTGTGGGTCGGTTTGGCGGTTATCGTGCTGTCTGTCAGCCTTGGCGGCATCGCCTTCCTGGTCGCCGGGTTCTATATGTTTCTTGAACTGCATATGGGCAGCGCCGAGGCGGCGGCCATCACCGGGGGGGGGCTGTTCCTGCTTGCGCTGTCGATTGGCCTCACCGGCGGTATTTTCCTCAAGCGGCTTCGTGACAAGCGGCCGGGTTTGCTATCGTCGTTCGGCGGCGGTTTGGGAATTGCAACGCAGCTTATTGGCGCGATCGTGCGTCGCGACCCGAAAAAAGCGTTGATCGTTGCCGCGTTGGTGGGTGTTTTAACGGAATATGTCGCCGATAACCGCAAATCTTGAGACTTTGACATCCGGCTGAAACCGGCAAGGGGCTCACGCGCACCGGGCGATGGCCCCGAAGGCAAAAACCTCCGCGCTGCGTGAGAACGAGAAACACAGGCACCTGTAATATTTTCGGTTTGTCTACTGATGTTTTGATTTATTTTTACAACGACAGCCTGTAAGCTGGTGTTATGGATCATCGCGTCAGCATCATCGTCCCAACCTTTAACAGGCCTGTGGTTTTGCAGGCGACGATCGATCAGGTTCTGGCGCAGCCTTTCTCGGATTATGAGCTATGGATCGTTGATCAATCCGATCCCGATGCGGCCGCCTCCAACCTCGATTATGTGACGCGCAAGCAAGAATCTCGGCTGCATTACCTTCATCTTGCCGATAAAGGTTTGCCCAATGCCCGCAATGAGGGGTTGGCCAGGATATCGGGGGAGATCGTGATTTTTCTCGATGACGATGTGCTGTTGTTATCCGAGGATTTCATCGGTGCCCATCTCGTTGCCTATGATGATCCGACGATCGGCGGCGTCGTTGGCCGACATGTGGAGCGTTCATTGAAAATGAACACAGGCCATACTGCCTGCCATGTCTCGTGGACGGGCCGCACGATTTTTAACCTTTTCGGGACAGAGCGTACCTTCGTCGGGTCCGTCAAGGGTTCGAATATGAGCTTTCGGATGGACGTTGTCCGCCAAATTGGCGGCTTTGACCGCCGGACCCACATGTTGGAGGAGACAGATTTCTCGACCCGCGCCCGCGCCGCCGGATGGAAGATATTATTCGAGCCCAAGGCCGAAATCGTGCATCTATCGACACAGGCGGGCGGCGTGCGCCAGAAAAACCGTCTGGGGACGGAGGCACGGCGTTTCCGCTCAACCGCCTATTATGTACTCAAGCATCGTGGGTTTCTTGGTACGCCAGGGTTTTTGGGTATGTTTTTCCTCATTGCGCTGCACCGCACCGTGCGCATGCGCTCACTAGATACTTTGCGGGTATTGTATCAAGCCGTGCATACCGGTTTCGCCGAGGCCATGCTGCCGCCAGATGAGGTTCTGCCGCGGGTTTAGGTTCGTCTTTCCTGCTCGGCCAGGCGCAGTACGCGTAAAAAATTACCACCCCAGATTTGCGCCAGTTCTGCCCGGCCATAGCCCCGTCGCGCCAGTTCGGCGGTGAGGTTCCCGGCCTGGGCCGCATTCATAAAACCGCGCACCCCGCCGCCGCCGTCGAAGTCAGTGCCGATGCCTACATGTGCGAGGCCCATGCGCCGCACCGCGTAATCCACATGATCGGCGATGTCGGCCACCGAGAGATCGGCGCTGCGCGCCTTCTTGCGCAGAAAACTTGAAACGATGGTGATCTGCGCCAGCCCGCCGGTCGCCGCCAGAATGTCGAGCTGTTCATCATCGAGGTTCCGCCGATGGTCACATAACGCGCGGATACACGAATGCGTGGCCACCACCGGGGTCTGCGATCGTGAAGCCGCCTGCATCATGGCATCCTTGGAGGCGTGGGAGACATCGACCAGGATCCCAAGCTCGTTCATCCGCCCGATCGCCGCCCGGCCGAATTCGGAGAGCCCGCCATGTTCGGCCTCCACATCCTCCAGATCACGCCTGGGGATGGCCGCGTCGCTCAGCTCATTATGCCCGTTATGGGTAAGCGTGATGTAGCGGACACCGCGCGCGGCAAAGCCATCCAGCGTTGTAAGATCGCGCCCCAGCGCATAGCCATTCTCGATCGCCGGGATGATCGCGGTGCGTCCGGCGGTGAAGGCGGCTTCGATCTCGTCGGCGGTACGGGCCAACACCCCGCCCGACCCGTCGGCGGGCGCCATCGCGGCGATGGCATCCAGCATCGCGCAGGCCCGCTGGTGCGCCGCAGCGTGCCCGGCTTCATCGCGCGGCCCCTGTGGCACATAGGCGGCAAAGCACACCGCCGCGATCCCGCCTGCGCGCAGTTTTGGCAGATCGACACAACGCGGACCGTCCTCAAAGGGGCTTGGCCCCTCCGGCCAGGGAATATCGACGTGTGAATCGAGGGTGAGCAGGCCGGCGTGCAGATCGTTCGTCATGCCTTATGGTCGAGCGCCCGCAACGCAGCGTCAAGCGCCTTGCGCATGACGCTGGGCACCGCTGCCGTGGCCGCGCGCGCGCGCAGCGCATCGGCGGGCAGGCTGGGGGTGCGGGCCACAAAAACCTCCAATGTGAGCGAAAAATGCGTGAACACATGGTCCACCGTCCCGGCGCTGCGCCATTTTACGTTGGGGGGCGAAACTGGTGGCGGGGCAGGGGGCAGTATCAGCATCCCCCCCAGCAGTCCGCGCGGAGGGTTTCGTAGCAAAATCACCTCGCCTTCTTTGTCGATCAACGCATATACGGCCCCAACCCGGTGCGGGCGCGCGGGCTTTTGGCGCCGTACCGGCAATGTTTCGGGTGCGCCTTGCGAGTGACCGGCGCAATGCGCCGCCCACGGGCACGCTTTACAATTCGCCCGGCGCGGCGCGCAGATGGTGGCACCAAGGTCGAATAATGCCTGCGCGAAATCCCCCGGGGCCTTTTGTGCCGCCGCATCTTCGATAAATCGCATCGCGGCTTCGGCGATTTTCGGCTTGGCCTGGGGCACGGGGTCGCTGATCGCAAAAATCCGCGCCGCGACACGCTCGATATTGCCATCGACCGGCAAAACCGGAAGCCCAAAGGCAATCGCCCCGATGGCATTGGCGGTATAGGGGCCGATACCGGGCAAGGCCCGCAGCCCCGCGATGGTTCTCGGGAACCCGCCCATTTCAGCGACGATGCCCGCGCAGCGATGAAGATTGCGGGCGCGCGCGTAATAGCCAAGCCCGGCCCAAAGCCCCAGCACCTCATCCAACGGTGCCGCACCCAAACGCGAGATCACCGGATACGCCGCCAGAAATTTGGCGTAATAGGGGATCACGGTGGCAACCACCGTTTGTTGGAGCATAATCTCGGACAGCCAGACGTGATAGGGGTCAGCGTATGCCCCCGGTGCCGCACGCCACGGCAAATGGCGCCGATTTGTATGGTACCAAACCAGGAGGTCCCGGGCCGGTGGTGGAGAAGAAACAGCGTTCACGACAGCAGGATGTGCCGACAGAGCCGCCAAGGCGCAACTATGCCGCGCGGGGCATTGCCGGATTGCTGGCCCCGATCGTCCGCCCGGCCTTCCGTCGCCGCGCCCCGGCGGCGGCGCAAATCCTGGCTGATTGGCCATCTTTGGCGGGACCGGATCTCGCCAGCCGTGCCGCGCCGCTCAAATTCGGCGGTGGCACCCTCACCCTTGGCTGCACAGGCCCGGCGGCGATGGCGTTGCAATTGTTGAGCCCGCAGATCATCGCCCGGCTGAACCTCGCCCTTGGACATTCGATGATCGAGCGCCTGCGCTTCGTCCAGCAGGCCGCGCCGCTGCCGCAGGCCAGCCCGCCCAGGCTACACCATGCGCCGGTGAGCCTGCCGGAAAACCTGCCGGAGGGTCCGTTGGGGGCTGCACTGGCGCGGCTCTATGAGGGGATCAAAAGCCGGGATTATGCCAATCGACGTCGAGGATGATTCATCGTTGTGGCCGTTGATATTGCGCGCGGGGCTGGTGGGGCGGCCGCGCGCCAGAAAAAGCTCTTATACCAAGCGTCACTATTTATGACGTTTGGCATTGCGCGCGGGGCTGGTGGGGCGGCCGCGATCCAGAAAAAACTCGATCAGATCAGATTCGACTCATCGCCGGAAATTTGGCTACACTAAATCTAGGAGGATTTATGCCAATATCACGCCGTAACATACTATCCCTGGTGGGCGCAGCCGTCGCGGCCCCGACCCTCGGTACCCGCTTGGCGCAGGCCGCCACGCCGGATAATTCCCCGTTCGGCCAGCGTTCCATCGGCGCGCCAAACGCGCCGGTTACCGCCATAGAGTATTTTTCCCTCACCTGCACCCATTGCGCCTATTTCGCCAACACGGTGATGCCGCAGGTCAAACCGAAGCTTGTCGATACCGGCAAATTGCAGATCATCTACCGGGATTTTCCGCTGGACGCGGTGGCCCTGCAGGCTGCCCAGGTGGCGCGCAGCCTGCCAGCCGATGAATATTACACGTTTATCGAGGCGCTGTTCGCCAACCAGGATGATTGGGCCTTTGTCCCGGTGACAGACCCCAACAACCCGCCGGATTACGCGGGTCTTTTATATAAATACGCCGCCCTCGCCGGGATGGACCAAACCACCTACCAGGCCGCGATCCACAACGACAAGCTGAAAGCCTTTATCCTGCAAGGCCAGCAGGATGCCGAGAAGCAGTATAACGTGAACGCCACGCCGACGTTCATCATCAACGGGAAAATTTTCCCGGGCGCGATGGAATACCCTGATTTCGCCAGGGTCGTGGCCCAGGCCGCGTCGTCTTAAGGGAAGTACGGACATGCCAGCCCGCTTCGCCCGTCTGCGCATCGCCGGTTTCAAAAGCTTCGCGGATGCCACGACGGTCGAAATCCTGCCCGGGCTGACCGGCGTTGTCGGGCCGAATGGCTGCGGTAAATCCAACGTGATCGAGGCGCTGCGCTGGGCGATGGGCGAGGCCAATGCTCGCCACATGCGCGGTGCGGAGATGGAGGATGTGATCTTTGCGGGCACCGTGGGCCGCGCCTCACGCAATCTGGCTGAGGTCACGCTGACGCTCGAAGACACCGCCGGGCTCGCCCCGCCACCATTCCACGAGGCCGCTGACCTTGAGATTTCCCGCAAGATCGAGCGCGGCTCCGGCAGCACGTATCGCGTGAATGGCAAGGAAGCGCGGGCGCGGGATGTGCAAACCCTGTTCGCCGACCTCGCCTCTGGCGCGCGGGCATCGGCGATGATCAGCCAGGGCCGGGTCGGCGCACTGGTCAATGCGCGGCCCGATGAGCGCCGGGCGCTGCTTGAGGAAGCTGCCGGGATCACCGGCCTGCACGCCCGCCGGCACGAGGCTGAACTGAAACTCCGCGCCGCCGAGCAGAACCTCGCCCGCGCCGAGGATTTGAAGGGCCAGATTGAGTCCCGACTCGCCGAACTGCGGCGGCAGGCGCGTCAGGCCAGCCGGTATCGCAACCTTTCCGGCAATATCCGCGCGGCGGAGGCCGAGCTGTTGGCCATTCAGCGGGCAGTCGCGGAGGCCGCGCGGCAGGCGGCGCAGCTTGCCTTCGCGGCGGCTGAGACCCGCGTGACCGAAGCGA
>JAQNCU010000145.1 GCA_029077775.1 Acidocella sp.
CCCGCGTTTTTGGGCGTGAAGCCCGATCTGGTGCTCAAGGCCGGTAGCATCGTGATGGCGGCGATGGGCGACCCGAATGCGTCGATCCCCACGCCGCAGCCTGTGCATTACCGGCCGATGTTCGGGGCCTATGGGCGGGCGTTGGTTGAATCATCGTTGCTGTTCGTCTCAGGTGCGGCGCTGGATGCCGGGATTGGCCACCAGCTGGGGCTGACGCGCCAGCTGGTGGCGGTGAGCAATACGCGCGGCGGCATTTCCAAGGCGTCGATGATCCATAACGATGCGACGCCCGTGATTGAGGTGAACCCCGAGACCTATGAGGTGCGTGCGGATGGGGAATTGCTGGTGTGCGAGCCCGCGGACAGCCTGCCGATGGCGCAAAGGTATTTCCTGTTTTGACCGCGCGCGCGGTGGCGGTGCGCCGGGCCGGGGACTGGCCTGATTCCGGTTTGCGCGGCGAGGTCGTGTTCGATTACGACCGCAGGCATAGGCGGCGCATGAAATTCATGGCGGCGGATGTCGGGGAGATCTTGCTCGACCTGCCGGACGCCGTGCATGTGCGCGACGGCGATGCGTTTGAGCTGGAGGGCGGCGGGTTTATCCGTGTGCGCGCGGTGCCGGAGGCGGTTTTGGAGGTGGCGGCGCCCGATGCGGACACACTGGCACGGCTTGCCTGGCATTTGGGGAACCGGCATCTGGCGGTGCAGTTTTTGCCGGGGCGATTGCGGATACTCGATGACCACGTGATCGCCGGGATGATCGCGCAGATGGGTGGGCAGGCAGAGCGGGTGATGGCGCCGTTCGACCCGGAGCCAGGGGCTTATCATCATGGCTGAGGGGGCGGCGTTGCTGCAGATCCTCACCTGGTTGTCGCCGTCATTCCCGACCGGCGGGTTTGCGTATTCGCACGCTTTGGAATGGAGCGTCGAGGCGGGAGATGTGGGGGGCGAGGCGGCGCTGATGGCATGGATCGAAGATATTCTGTGGCATGGTGCCCTGTGGACCGATGCGATTTTGGTACGGCTTGCGCACCAGGCGGATGCTGATGGCCTGGATGAGTTGGCGGCGTTTGGCGCGAGCCTGGGCGCAAGTGCCGAGCGGCGGTTGGAGAGCCTAGCCCAGGGGGCAGCTTTCCGTGCCGCCGCCAAACCGTGGTGTAGGGGCTGTTTAAGCCGCTTCGACGATGCGGCTTTGCCCTATCCGGTGGCGGTGGGTGCGCTGGCGGGGCTGTGGGGTGTAGCGGTGGCGGATGTGGTGCTGGCCTATTTGCATACTGCCGTTGCGAATTTGGTTTCAGCCGGTCTGCGCCTGATACCGCTTGGCCAGGATGCCGGGCTGCGCGTGCAGTCCGGGTTGGCGGCCAGCGTTTTGGCGGTGGAAGCTGCCACCGCCCAGGCTGGGCCGGAGGATTGCGGCGGGTGCGCATGGCGCGGGGAGATCGGCGCGATGCGGCATGAGACGCAATATACGCGGTTGTTCAGGACATGAGTGCGGCTACAATTTAAGGGAGGGATGACATGAGTGCCTCGAAGAATGGTCCGTTCCGGGTGGGTATTGGCGGGCCGGTCGGGTCTGGCAAGACCGCGTTGATGGATGCGCTGTGCCGCCGGTTCCGCGATGTTTATGAGATCGCGGCGATTACCAACGATATTTACACGCGCGAGGATGCGGAGTTCCTCACGCGGGCGGGCTCTCTGGCGCCGGAGCGGATTTTGGGGATTGAGACAGGCGGGTGCCCGCATACCGCGATCCGCGAGGATGCCAGCATCAACCTTGCGGGCGTGGCGCAATTATGCCGGAATTTTCCGGCATTGGATTTGATGCTGATTGAGAGCGGGGGGGATAACCTTGCGGCGACATTTTCCCCGGAACTGGCGGATATGACGATTTATGTGATCGACGTTTCCGCCGGGGATAAAATCCCCCGCAAGGGTGGGCCCGGGATTACGCGGAGCGACCTGTTGGTGATCAACAAAATAGACCTGGCACCGATGGTGGGGGCGAGCCTTGAGGTAATGGACCGGGATGCGGCGCGGATGCGCGGCGAGCGGCCCTTTGTGTTCGCCAATGTGCGCGCAGGGGTAGGGGTGGCGGAGATTGCCGATTTTGTCGAGCGTCTGGGGGGGCTGCGTGTCGTGTCTACGTCAAACGGCGTATAGGCGCGATGGGGGCTGCTTGTTAACCATCATCTATCGTGAACCTTGCGGGATAACCGCAAACTGGGAGATGATGATGATTGGAAATCGGACCGGATTATTGGCGGCATTGCTGGCCGCAACCATGTTAAGCTCGGCTACCCCCGCTTTTGCTGACGGCACTGTCAAGGTCGGCGTTCTGCAATCATTAAGCGGGACCATGGCGATTTCTGAAGTGCCGCTGGAAGATGCGGAGCTATTGGCGATCGACCAGATCAATGCGGCAGGCGGTGTTCTGGGCAAACAGATTGTTCCCGTGGAGGAGGATGGCGCGTCTGATCCATCGACGTTTGCGCAGAAGGCGACCAAGTTGATCGAAGAGGACAAGGTGGTGACCGTGTTCGGCGGCTGGACATCATCAAGCCGTAAGGCGATGCTGCCCGTGTTTCAGAGATTTCATAATCTGCTTTGGTATCCGGTGCAGTTTGAGGGCAATGAGTGCTCGCCGAATATTATGTATTCCGGCGCGCAGCCGAACCAGCAGGCGCTCCCGGCACTCACCTGGGCCGAGGAGAAGGGTTACAAAAGCTATTTCCTGCTGGGATCGGATTATGTGTATCCTCGCACGGCGAATTTGATTTTGAAAAAACATATCGCGCATGATGGGATGACACTGGCGGGTGAGGAATATGTGCCGTTGGGCGGCACGGATTTCAGTTCGATCATCGCCGAAATTCAACAGAGCAAGCCCGATATCATCATCAATACGTTGAACGGGGACTCAAACGTTTCATTCTTCAAACAGATGGCAGCTGCCGGGTTGACGCCCGATAAATTGCCGGTGATGAGCTTCTCGATCGCCGAGCCCGAAGCCAAAGCGATGGGCCCGAGCCTGTTGGCGGGCAGCTATACCTCGTGGAATTATTTCCAGAGCCTGCCGGGGCCGACCAATGCCGCGTTTGTTGCCGCTTATAAGGCGAAATTCGGTGCGAATTCAGTGGTCGATGACCCGATGGTGCATGGCTATGAAGATGTGATGATCTGGGCCGATGCGGTGAAAAAAGCGAAGAGCTTCAACCCGACCAAAGTGCGAGATGCGGCGGTGAGCCTTGGCTTTGTCGATAGCCCGCTCGGTGAAGTAAAATTCGCGGATAATCAGAGTATGGTGCAGACCGGCTATATCGGGCAGTTGCAGCCCGATGGGCAGTTCAAGATTATCTGGCAATCCCCAGGCCCCATTGAGCCGCAGCCTTATGACCCGCTGACCTTTCCGGGCAAGAGCTGCAAGTTGCATTAAAGCGATGTTGTCACTGTGATGCTTTCGCGCGGGAAATATCCGGCTTTATGCGCTGACACCGGATATTCCCCGCGCAGTTATTTAAAAGGCCCCTGGTATGCATGAATCCGCATTTCTACTCGGTCAGGTTTTCAACGGTTTTTCTGTCGCTTCGTTGTTCATCTTGGCGGCCTTGGGTCTCGCGCTGAGTTTTGGTTTGATGCGTGTGATCAATATGGCGCATGGCGAAATGCTGATGCTGGGCGGGTATCTGGCCTATATGACATTGCAGATAGTGCCGGGGCCACTGGGGATTTTGGTGGCCATGCCCGTGGCGTTTCTGGGGGCCGGGCTGCTTGGTGGGATTTTGGAGTGGGCTGTAATCCATCGGTTATCCGCCCGGCCGTTGGACACGTTGTTGGCGACCTGGGGTGTTAGCCTGGTGCTGCAACAGGCTGCCCGGAATTTGTTTGGTGCGATCGGGGTGGAGGTGACGGCACCGCGTTGGTTGAACCACACCGTGTCCGTTCATTCAGGGTATTTCAAAGGGCTGGACTTACCTGACACACGAATTTTTATACTTATCGTGGCCGCCTTTGTCCTCGGTGGGATTGCTCTGTTGATTAATAAAACGCGTCTCGGGCTGTATGTGCGTGCGGTCAACCAGGACCGGGCAACGGCCGCTGCGATGGGCGTGAATGCACGGTTGATCGACCTTGCGGTCTTCGCGCTGGGGACGGGCGTGGCCGGGCTGGCCGGTGTGATCCTCGCGCTGCTGGGGCCTGTGACGCCAACGGTTGGCCAGAATTATATTGTGCCTGCGTTTTTGGTGGTGATTTTGGGTGGGTTGGGAAGCCTGGTGGGCACCACCATCGCATCGCTCATGATCGGGCTGTTCACGGCGTTGATCGAGATTTTTGTCGATGTCAGCGTGGCGCAGGTTTTGCTGCTGGTGTTTGTGATTCTGTTCATTCAGATCCGACCCCAAGGGGTTATCACGGTGCGAACCCGCGCGCTGGAGGGGTAAGGCAATGAAGATGCGGGTTAATCAGATGATTGGCGGTGTGGTTGTATTGCTCGGCGCGGCGGCGCCCTGGATCATCAATCCTTACGAGTTATCGCTGCTGGGGCGGTTCCTGGCACTTTCAATTCTGGCCATGGGGATCATGCTGACCTGGGGAGAGGCGGGGATTTTGAGCCTGGGGCAGGGGGTGTTTTTTGGCCTGGGCGGTTATGCCCTGGCGATGCATCTGAAGCTTGCAGGACTTAATCTCGCGAATGGCGACATGCCCGATTTTATGGTGTGGAGCGGCGTGAGTGCTCTGCCTGCTTTGTGGTATCCGTTTGCCAACCCGGTAGTCTCCCTGGCTTGTGTTGTAATTGTGCCCGGGGGTTTCGCGGCGGCGTTCTCCTGGTTGGTATTCCGGCGGCGTGTCGGCGGGGTGTATTTTGCGCTGATCACGCAGGCGCTGGCGCTGGCGTTTTCAACGCTGTTGATCAGCCAGCAGGCCTATACTGGCGGGTTTAATGGTTTGACCGATTTCAGCACGCTATTCGGGTTTGATATTACGACTGAGGGCGCAGCGCGGGTGATCTATTGGGTTACTTTCGGCTTCGTTCTCGTCACGTATTTTGCTCTGCGTTGGTTGCTGATGTCGCGCTATGGCGTGATGCTGCGGGCAACGCGCGATGGCGAGAACCGCGTGCGATTCCTCGGCCATGATCCAGTACCCTATAAAGTGGTGGCGTTTGGCATTGCGGGTGCTTTGGCGGGGATAGGCGGGGCATTATTCACGCTGCATTCGGGTGTGGTCTCTCCCGCCTTGGTTGGTGTTGTG
Source organism: Acidocella sp. (assembly GCA_029077775.1). Taxonomy (GTDB): domain Bacteria; phylum Pseudomonadota; class Alphaproteobacteria; order Acetobacterales; family Acetobacteraceae; genus Acidocella. Next base: position 5,250 of record JAQNCU010000145.1, read on the forward strand.
CCGTCGATTGAGATGGTGGTGTGGGTGGCCGTTGGCGGGCGGAACATCCTATGGGGGGCGATTGCGGGCACGTTGCTGGTGAATTTCGCCAAAGATCAGATCAGCTCGGCCTTGCCATCATTATGGCTGTACGGGCTTGGTGCGTTATTTATACTGGCGGTGAGCTTTTTGCCTGCCGGAATCGCGGGTTTGTTCAAGGATGGTGGCGGAAGCGCGCGGGTGATGCGACGGCTGCTATCGCGCAAAGCGTTGAGCACTGCCGAATGAACGCCATTCCCGCGCCCATTCTGATGATGGAGCATGTTACGGTTGATTTCGATGGGTTCAAGGCGCTCACCGATGTTTCACTCTCACTGACACCAGGTGATTTGCGGATATTGATCGGCCCGAATGGTGCGGGAAAATCCACCTTATGCGACACGATCATCGGCAGGGTTCGCCCGACAGCAGGCCGGATTATGTTCAAGGACCAGGATATTACGTCGCTGGCGGAACAAGAGATTGTCAGACGTGGTATTTGCCGCAAATTTCAAACGCCGGGGGTTTTGCCGACGCTGAGCGTTATGGAAAATCTGCTTGTATCGGCGCGGAAAAACCGCGCCTGGTGGCGGTCTTTCACGACCCGCACCCCGGCTGCGGAAACCGCGCGGGCGGAGGAAATTCTCCATCAGATCGGGCTGGAGGATAGGCGCGATGTGGTGGCCGCCGACCTTGCTCATGGTGAGAAACAATGGCTCGAAATTGGCATGGTGGTGGCGACCGATGCTGACCTGCTGCTGCTCGATGAGCCCACCGCTGGTATGGGTCCGCAGGATACGCAACGCACCGCGGCGCTGATTTTGAAATTGCTGGGGCGCCATGCTGTGTTGGTGATCGACCATGATATGAGTTTCGTGGAGACCTTGAATGGTTATGTGACCGTGCTGCATCAGGGGCAGATTTTAAAAGAAGGAAGCGTCGCGGAGATCCGCGCCGATGCCCAGGTGAGGGCGGTTTATCTTGGGAGGTCGGATGATGACGAGCCTGCTGACGCTTGAAAAGGTAAGCTCTGCCTATGGACAGAGTAAGGTTTTGTGGGATGTGGATATGGACATCCGCCAGGGCAGCGCGGTTGCGTTGATCGGCCGTAATGGTGTGGGCAAAACAACCCTGTTGAATACTATGGTGGGTGTACAGAAGCTGACCGGCGGCAGAATTATGTTCGAGGGCAAGGATGTCTCGGCGGCACCGGCGCATGGGCGGGCACGGGCTGGTATTGGTTATGTGCCGCAGGGGCGGCATGTGTTTCCGCAATTGACCGTGATGGAAAATCTGACCGTAGGGTTGGCGGCACTGTCAGGACGCAAAGGGCTTGCACAGAGCGGTATCAGTGAATTTATTTTTGATTTGTTCCCGAAACTTACCCAAATCCGGGCGCGCAAGGCCGGGTTGCTCTCAGGCGGGGAGCAGCAACAATTGGCGATAGGCCGGGCGCTCGCGGGGCAGCCGAAACTGCTATTGCTCGATGAGCCGACCGAGGGCATTCAGCCCTCTGTTGTGAAGCAGATTGAACGCGCGCTGGAGAGAATTCGGGTTGAACTGGGTGTTACGATTTTGATCGTCGAGCAATACCTTGATTTCGCGTGGTCATTTGCGGAGCGTTATCATGTGATGCAGCGTGGCCAGATTATACGCCAGGGAAGTACCCGCGAGGAAACGGCCGCGGAGATTGCGCATTTAGTAAATATTTAGAGCGTTATTCGATCAAACGGAATGCTCTAGAGCGCGATGACGTATAAGTGAATCGCAGGGGATTCCGGATCGTTTGATTTTCTGATTCAAGCTGTTGGCTGGGTTTTGGAGGCCAGTGGCGATGACCA
>JAQNCU010000146.1 GCA_029077775.1 Acidocella sp.
CTGGTGAAGACCGCCATTGCCGGTGAGGATGCGAATTGGGGGCGGATTGTGATGGCGGTGGGCAAAGCAGGCGAACCCGCGGACCGGGACAGGCTGGCGATTGCCGTGGGCGGCGTGTGGATGGCCAAGGCGGGGGGCATTGTGCCTGGGTATGACGAGGCGCCCGTGGTGGCGCATATGCAAGGCCGGGAGGTCGAGATCGACGTGGATATCGGGCTGGGCGATGGCCGGGCTACCGTTTGGACGTGCGATTTGACGCATGGCTATATCGATATCAACGGCGCTTATCGGAGCTAGACACTTGCGAGGTCCGCCGCAATGCCTTTGATGTCCGGGGTGGCGGTGTCCAACCCGGCGATGATGAATTGCGGGGCGCCTTTGGGGTTGAACACATAGATCGCCGCTGAGTGGGTGACCTGGTATGTGGGTGTTTTGGAGACCGAGAACACCACGCGGTAGCGCCGCGCCAAGGCGTATAACTGGTCCGCCGTGCCGCGCAGGCCGATGACATTGGCGCCGAACAAGGCGGTATATTGCGTGAGCACGGGGAGTGTGTCCCGGTCTGGGTCAACGGTAACAAACAACAGAACGATATTGGCGGCAGTGGCAGCGGGCAGGGTTTTTAAGATTCTTTCCACGGTGTAGAGCGTGGTAGGGCAGACATCCGGACAGTTGGTGTAGCCGAAATAGAGTAATACGGTTTTACCCCGGAAATCAGCCGCAGTGACGGTTTTGCCGGTTTGCGCCTCGGTCATCGTGAAGGCGAGGTGGGGCACGAGGCCCTCGATGCTGACATCCTGCGCCGAAAGATCATGATGGCAGGCGCTTAAACCCAGCAGCGAGGCGGAGACGAGGAGAGACCGGCGGTTCATGACCCGGGGTTTTGCGCCCCGGGGATGGGGGATGCAAGGGTGGGCCTTGGGTGTCAAATCGCCAAGACGGCCTCAGCCTCGCGTACCACGTCGGCGAGGGCGCCGGGCGCGAAGGGGGAGATGAGGCCGGCGCTGGCCACGAGGTCCTGGAAGGGGGCAGCACCACCGCGACCGCAAAGGGCGACGTAATTCTTGAGCGCGGCGCCGTAATCCGCGCGGGATTTGACCCAGAATTGCAGGGCGCAGCATTGGGCGAGCGTGTAGTCGATGTAGTAGAACGGCACTTGGTAGATGTGCAGTTGCGCCTGCCAGCGCCCGCCTTTGGCGGTATAACCGATATCGCCATAATCGCGCCAGGGCATGTAAATCGCCTCCAGCCGTTTCCACATCGCATGGCGGTCAGCCGGGGTCGCGTCCGGGTTGGCGTAAACCTCATGCTGAAAATGATCGACGCAGACGCCGTAGGGCAGAAAGGCCAGCGACTGGATGAGGTGCATGTGCCGATACCGCGCTGCCTGATCCTCCCCCACCAGCAGGCCGATTTGCGGGTAGGCAAGATGTTCCAGGCTCATGGAATGGATCTCGGCGGATTCAGAGGTGGGCCAGAGGTAATCGAGGCCGGGCAGGTTGCGGCTTTGGTAGTTCTGGAAGGCGTGACCCATCTCGTGCGTGAATACGTCGATGTCGTGATGGGTGCCGTTGAAATTGGCGAAGATGTAGGGCACGCCTGCGTTGGGGAAGGATGTGCAGAACCCGCCCGGAGCTTTGGTCGGGCGGTTATCGAGGTCGAGGAACCCGCCATCATTCATCATGCGGTAGAAGGCGGCGAGTTCGCTATCCATGCTGTCGAACATTTTTTGGGCTTGCGCGCGCATGAAGGGCTCATCGCCCGCAGGCACGACATTGCCTGCCGGATCCACCAGCGGCTCGTCCCAGGCATAGAGTCTGTCCCAGCCATTGGATGTGCTCCGGGCTTCAAGGATTTTTGCAACCAGCGGCACCACATGGGCGATGATTTCAGCGCGGTATTGCGCGACCTCCGCCGGGCCATAATCGATGCGGCGCATTTTACGGTAGCCGAGTGGGGTGAAGGTCTCAAACCCGAGTTTTTTCGCCATGGCGTGGCGCAGTTTTGTCAGTTGGTCGAAGATATCGTCGAATTCAGCCGCGTTGGCCTCGAAAAACGCCCATTTTGCCGCCGCCGCGCGGTAGCGCGTGTCACGGTCCAGGCTTTGCCCGTAGGGGTCGAGGCCAGAGAGGTTGACGGTTTTGCCGTCGAACTCGAATTTCGCCGAGGCGAGCAAGGCGGTGTAGCGCGAGGTGAGTTTGGCCTCGGCCTGAAGGTCGGGTTCGATCTCCGGCGTGAAGGTGGTGACATCGGTTTCCCACAGGCGCAGCGCATGGGCACCGGTGATGGCCTGGATGGCAATGCTGTCAGGGTGCGTGAGCAAACGGCGCTTGAACGCGGTCTCAAAGTTGGTGGCCGTGGGGGTGAGTTCATCACGGTAATCCATTGCGGCTTTGGCGGCGGCGTCGGCGGTGTCTTGCTCGAAACGCAGATTGACGAGCGCGCCCCAGCTCTCAATTTCGCGGCGCAGATGCTCCCACGCCGCCAGCGCCTTGCCGATATCGCCGGCATCGAGCAGGGCATTGATCGCGGCGTAATCGCGCGCCAGGGTTTCCGTGGAGGGGGTGTCGGCTGTGATATCGGTGAATTTTATGCTCATGCGCGCAATTTGACGCGCGGGGCGGAAAAAGCAACCGAGGTTCAGGCATCATCGGGTTCGGAGTCCAGCCCGAGCATGGTCTGCGATGCGCCGGGTTCCACCATTTCAACCGTGCGCAGCACGCGGCCCATAGCGCGGGTGCGGACCCGGGCTTTCTCGATGTTCGAGGACATGGCTGAGGCGTTGGCCGCGAGCTTGCCGAGGACATCGTCCATCCTGGTCATTTCAGTGCGCGTGGCGCCGAGCAATTTGCCGATCTCGCCCGCCCGCGTTTCCAAATCGAGCGTGATATGCCCGAGATGGATGGTTTGCAGCAAAGCGGGCAGCAACGTGGGGCCGAGGATGATGACGGAGTCACGGGTGCGGATTTCATCGATGAGATGGGGGATGCGGGCGACCTCGGCGAACAGGCCGTCGCTGGGCAGATACATCACCCCGAACGCCACCGTGTATGGCGGGCAAATATATTTCTCACGAATTTTTTTCGCCTCCAGCCGAACACGTAGCGCGATGCCCTCGCGCGCCTGGCGCTCGCCTTCGATATCCGCGGCCTCCGCCGCGATGAGCAGACGCTCATAATCCTCGGTCGGGAATTTGGAATCCACGGCCAGCCAGAGTGGCGTGCGGGCGGGCATGCGCAGGGCGAAATCCACCCGCTCGCGGCCATCCTCCCGCAATGCGAAATTTTGTTCGAACGCGCCAGGGGGTAGAACTTGTTCGAGCATGGCGCCGAGCTGGGCTTCCCCCCAGCCGCCCCTGGTTTTGACATTCGAGAAGATGCGTTTGAGATCGCCGATTTGCGCGGCGGCGGATTGCACCTCCCCCATGGCTTGCTGGACCTGGGCAAATTGTTCGAGCACGCGGGCGAAGCTGGTGGTCATTTGTTGCTCCACGGCCTCGTGCAGTTTTTCGTTCACCGAGGTTTGGATGGTGGTGAGCCGGGTCTCGAGCAGCGCGAGCGTTTTTTGGCTATCCTCGGCGGCGGTGCGGCGCAATGAGGCCACGGCATCGGCCATGTTCTGCGTGGCGGTGGCGATTTGCGCGAAAGCCTGGGTGAGCGCGCCTGTGGTGCCGGTCTGGATGGCGCTCACCAGCCTGCCCTCAGCCGCCGCAAGAATGGCGCGGGTGGTTTCAGCCTCCGCCCGGCCACCGGCGAGGATTTTGTCCAGCGACAAAGCCAGCCGCGCCGGCGCGGCGCGTGCCGCGCGCCAGGCCAGGGCCGCCATGACGAGGGCGGCGATGATGAGGGTGGCAAGCCCGAGCGATAGGAGTTCGATGTTCATGGTATCACTATAAAAGCCGGGGCGAGTCGCGTCTGCCGGGATCAGGGGCCATGAATGCAGGGCGGCCCGAGGGAGGTTTGGTTGGATTATAAATATTTCGAGGATTTCGCGCCTGGGCAGGTCTTTGAGACGCCGCCCGAGGAGATGATCGAGGCCGAGATTATTGAATTCGCGGCGAAATTCGACCCGCAGCCGATGCATACTGACCCGGTGGCGGCGATGGGCATTACCGGCGGGCTGATCGCCAGCGGGTGGCATACGGCGAGCATGACCATGCGGCTGTTGATCACCAGCGGGCTGTATAACCCGGCACCGGGGACACTCGGGATGGGGTTTGAGAGGCTGGTCTGGAAAAAGCCTGTGCGCCCTGGGGATTGGCTGCGCTTGCGCTTTGAGGTGCTGAGCGTGCGGGAGAGTGCCAGCCGCCCTGATCTCGGGATTGTGACCAGCAGGTTCACCACGTTGAATCATAATGATGACCACGTACAAGAAATGATAAGTTCGGCCTTGCTTCCACGTCGGCCAAAATAAAGGGACGGTTAAATGAATAGCGGTGTAACGGTAATCGCGTCGATTGTGATGATCATCGGGGTCGCGATCGGGTATTTTCTGGCGCAGCCTGTTATCGGCGCGGCGCTTGTGGTGGTTGGAATCATTTTCCTGTTCACCCTGCGAACCGCCGCCGAGTGGGAGCGCGCGGTGATCCTGCGGCTGGGCCGGTTTGCCGGGGTGCGCGGGCCGGGGCTGTACTTTCTCATCCCGGCACTGGAAATGGTGTATACGGTGGTGGACACGCGCCGCCAGAGCACGCGGATTTCCGCCGAGGATACGCTGACCGCCGATGCGGTTTCCGTGACCATGGACAGCATTATGTTCTGGCGGGTGCAAGATGTGAAACGCGCCGCGACCGAACTGACCGATTATAAAAGCATGATCGCGCAGGTTGCCCAGACATCGTTGCGGGAGGTGATAAGCGCCACGACGCTGAACGATATCCTCTCAAAACGGGAGGCGATGGATGGCACGCTGCAAGCCTATATCATGAAGAAATCGGTCGGGTGGGGCATTGGCGACATCGCGGTGGAAATCCGCGACGTGAAAATACCGCCCGAGTTGAACGATGCGATGAGCCGCAATGCCCAGGCCGAGAAGGAGAAACAGGCCCGCGTGACCCTGGCGAGCGCCGAGGTGGCGATTGCCGAGCAGATCGCGGAGGCATCAAGCATCTACGCGAACAACCCGGTGGCGTTGCAGATCCGGCAGATGGGGCTGATTTATGACATGAACAAAGACCGGGGTGTGACGATTCTGGTGCCGACGAACATGGCCAATGCGCTGGGGGCAAGCGTGGCGTTGAATGTGTCGAACCCCGATTTTACCCCGCCGCGCACCGCTGGCACACCGGGAGGGTCTGTGCCGCGGGCGTGAGGGGGGCGTAAGGGCCAACCAGGGCTGGTCAAAGCCGGGTTCATCCCCAAATCCCTTATAGTGCTTACCGGTGAGGAGTTGTGAACATGAAACGTAGAAACCTGGCTTCAACCGCGATGATGGGTGCCGCAGCGGCGGCGGTGTTGCCTGTGGCGGCTTCAGCCAAGCATAAAAAATATGAAAATCTGGTGTTCACCGCCGAGGACCCTGGCCATTGGGCGAGTGTGGAAGCGTTGCATGTGCCGGTGGTGGATGTGGCCGATGGGGTGATGACGGTGAAAACGCCGCACCCGATGACCGCACCGCATTTTATTGTCAGCCATAGCGTGGTGTTGGAGGGTGGGGTGTTCCTTGACCGGGCGACATTTGTATACACGGACCAGCCGGTCTCAACGCACACACTACCTGCCGGTTATAAAGGCCGGGTGTTTGTGACCAGCACATGCAATTTGCATGATTTATGGGTGAAGATGGTCAAGGTTTAACGCCAGGGGCACAAGGCCACGGTGGGGGCCGGGGTGGGTGCCGGGGTGGTCACATCCCGGCCGCCGGTTTGCCTTGGCAATGGAAGGTGGGCGGGCTACCAGAGCAGTGGTGGCGCCCTTAGCTCAGTTGGATAGAGCACGAGACTTCTAATCTTGAGGCCGGTGGTTCGAATCCACCAGGGCGCGCCAGGTAATTTAACATAGTACGCTCCATCTATTTTGAAGCGCCATCTGACAAGAAGTAAGTTGGTAGCGCCGGTTGCAACATAGAGTTTCGTAACCACCAAATTTTTTGCGTTGGTGCCATCGCGCATATGTCGTGTAATGCACGATGAACAAGACAACCTATTTGTTTGCTTTAAAAACCATGGTTTGACAGGCTGGTAGGTGGCAGCGGCTTACATCCAACAATGCGCGTTGTCGCTATGATAACGTACGCTTTCATATGACACAGTCTTTTTAAATAGTGTGAAACCACATATTTAGTTTGTCGTGTTGAGCTTATTGCTATCGGCTTGACACGCTTGAATAACAGGTCCAACAGCTTCTTCAAAATCGGTCAAATTAAACCCAACTGTGTCATCGTAAAGAGTATTGTCGTCAGGCACACCCGCCAAAAGTCTCACTCGGAAAAGTAAGATATGAGAGGATGCGGCCAAATCAAGAAACGGCTTCTTTCCAGACGTCTTGCTCAGCGAGACAAAAGTCGGTTGATTTGGCTGGTTAAGATCACTTTCTGACCATGTTTCGGTAATCGCAGGATGATTATCAAACCGATAAGTGACCCGATCGGAACCAAGGTTATCACCCCACTGGACCTCAATATCAAGCGTCCGACCGTCACAAGACACTCGCAAGGTTGGGGTTTGCCCGTTTATGTTCTGATCATTAGCAGGCTCATAGGCGACGTTATAGATTTCGTCGGTAACCACATCTTTCCTCAAACTGTAGGTCCATGAGCCAATTTCCGCATCTTGATCCGCTGGCGAAAACAGATCTGAAGATGTATTTTGAGACCCCATGCTGCAGTCGTTCAAAAGGATCAGTAAACAAAAAAAACTAAACCACCTCGAAATACAATTGATCACTGTTTCACCTTGTCGAAAATTTATTCACGGGGGCGATGAACGTACCCACACGTGAAGCATTTTGTGATATGTTCACGACCTGTTACACAATTTTCATTGTCAGTCACTAGAAGCTGGGAAACTTTCCGCATTAGGACTATTGTCCTGATATGGCCGCTTATCCAATCTGCCTTCACTCCAGCCAGTTTATCC